>JBGUYH010000092.1:0-4498 GCA_045118595.1 Bacteroidales bacterium
AGGTGAACGCTTACCATACCATACTTCTTGCCATTAGCATTTGCATAGTCGATAGCCTCACGAGCAGCCTCAGTAGCAGAACCCATAAGGATTATAACTTTGTCGGCATCCTGTGCACCATAGTATGAGAAGAGTTTGTATTCACGACCAGTGATGCGTGAAATCTCTTTCATATACTCTTCAACAGCAGCAGGTACAGAATCGTAGAATGGGTTGCACGATTCACGGTGTGCAAAGAATGTTTCTGGGTTTTCAGCCATACCCTTAGCTTCAGGATGTTCTGGAGTTAAGGCACGCTTACGGAACTCAGCTATAGCTTCCATATCAACAAGTGGACGAAGGTCTTCTTGATCTATCTCCTCTATCTTGTGATATTCGTGCGATGTGCGGAAACCATCGAAGAAGTTGATGAATGGAACACGGCATTTGATAGCAGCAAGATGAGCTACAGCCGACAAATCCATAACCTCTTGTACCGAACCTTCTGCCAACATAGCAAAACCAGTCTGACGGCATGCCATAACGTCGCCATGGTCACCAAAGATACAGAGTGAATGAGATGCTACTGTACGAGCCGATACATGGAATACAGAAGGAAGCAACTCACCTGCAATTTTGTACATATTCGGAATCATAAGGAGCAAGCCTTGCGATGCCGTGAATGTAGTTGTGAGCGCACCTGCCTGAAGCGAACCATGAACTGCGCCTGCTGCACCTGCTTCTGATTGCATTTCCTGCACCAAAACAGTGTCACCAAACATGTTCTTACGGCCCTGTACGGCCCACTCATCAACGTGCTCCGCCATTGGTGACGACGGAGTGATAGGATAGATAGCAGCAACCTCAGAGAACATGTATGCTACATGCGCTGCGGCCTGATTTCCATCACATGTGACGAATTTCTTTTCTTTTGCCATTTTTATTACACTAACAATAATTAATAGTTCTTAAATTTATATATCCGACTCATATTCTTGTAGTTTGCTTTCAATATAGAAAACCAAATAACCACAATGGTATGATATTGTCTTCTCCTATTTCTATCATATCACGTGCCCATATGACATTGGATTTTAAGTTTTTTACCAATGGTCCGACACTAAAAAGGTTGCCACCAACACAAAAATCACCAGCAGCACCACGAGTTACTTCATTTTTATACCCTAACTGATTAAAAAAGAATGTTTTATATAGCGAATCACTATCTACGCCACCATAGTTGCATAAATACATCAAATTAGGGTTTTGCATAAAAATGTGGGCTGGCTTTTTCTGATTCGAATCGCCATCTTGATAAAGCAAGTGTATCAATCGGGCTTGTTTCAGATATACCATATAGTTCATCACCGTTGCACGACTGGTATCAACCTCTGCAGCTAACTTGCTAACATTGGGCTGAAATGGTGCCGACTGTGTTATTAAATAGAGCAATTTACGCAATTTAGGCATGCATTTGTGCTCTATCTGTTGCAAATAGCTTATCTCTATTTCAAGAACAAGATTGATTGTTTTTATCATGCTTGAAAAAACATCTTTCTCGTTCATTATGTATGGATAAAAACCATGATGCAAATAGTCGGAAAAATAAGCCAATGGACGCACTTTACTTACTACATCGTTGGCAATTTGCCTATGGTTGCTAATAATTTCATCAAGACTAACCTTTGGAAAAGAAGCTCCTGTTTTGTAATTCAGATATTCACGAAATGAAAATCCCTCTAAACTATACACATCAACCAAACCATGCAATTCTGGGTTAGCTTCTTTTAAGCGCATCACTGGCGAACCTACAAAAACGATGTGCAAATTTGGATAGTTATCGTAACAATAGCGCAACTCTTTTGACCAATCTGGATATTTATACACTTGATCAAGAAGCAACGTATGACCACCTAATTTGCAAAAATCATCGGCTAACGAAACTATTGAATGAGTCGCAAAATAAAAATTATTCAGATCGGCATACAAACACTTTTTGCTCTGTCCCATATTCTTGGCATAATTAAGCAGAAACGTCGTTTTACCGATGCCTCGTGAACCTTTTATACCAATCATACGAGCCGACCAATCGATATCATCCATCAGACCGCGCTTTATCCACGGACTTAGATGTGCCAACAAATCGTCGTGTATTTTGAATAGTGTCTGCAAATCTAAAAAAATGTAATACTTTGGATAAAAATACAGTTATCCCTTTTATTAGCGTAGCAAAAGTAGAAACATTTAATTAATAATTGCTAAGTCGACTTTACAAATATATCTTTAAAATGCAATTTATATTGAGTAAAAGAAAATATGAGCTGCAAATATGGAGTTGCAAACAATAAATACATTGTTTATTTAAACATATTTTTGTTAATTTAGTCGCAAAAATAGCATTCAGAATAAATATTCAACAATATGCACTATGGATACAACAGATTTCAACGAGCATAACAAGCAAGAATATCCGCCCATGCACACATTAGAGCATCTGATAAATGGAACTATATCGAGACTATGGGGATGTGGCAGAGCTATTTCAGCTCATATAGAAAAGAAAAAATCAAAACTTGACTTCAGTATACCCAATCCTCCAACTGCAGAACAAATACAAGAAGTTGAAAACACAGTAAACGCCATTATAGCTAAGAATATACCAATAACCTACGAGTACCTAACGCAATCCGAAGCTATTAGTAGATTCGATCTTACTCGCCTACCCGACAATGCTTCAGAAAATGTGCGTGCCGTAAAAATTGGTGAATACGATGAATGCTTATGTATAGGCACACATGTAAACAATACATCTGAAATTGGTCGCCTAAAAATACTAAGCAGCGACTACGATAACGACAAGCACATTTGGCGAATGCGATTCAAAATAGAGTAATAGCGGAATTAATCTTTATCTTCAAATAGCTTATCGAGTTTTTCGCTTGTATGAGTTAAGTGAACTTTGCATTTATCTAGTAGCTGTACAGCTTTCTCTATGCTGCCCATCTCCTGATCTATCGACTCAACGCTATCACTTTGTAGCCTTTCGATAATTGATTCAACTTCAGCTAAAGCTGCATCATAAGAGAATTTTTCTTTTGACATAAGTTTTATATTTAGTTTGTTCTAACGTTTCTTTTTGAATCGAATATCATTATTTCCTTTTTTGAAATTTGGATTGAATGAATGCGATTTTTGGGTGTGTACTATGCTATTTTGCTGATTAGATTTGTTGTGTTCTTTGCTTTGCTTGTAGTCAGAATAGTGAGAACTACCACTAAATAGTCGTTCAGCAATATCGAGGCGGTGCAAATCTTTTAGTGCTTTCATTATTTGCGGACGACACTCTGGTTTATACCAGAAAAAGAACTGACGCTGACGTTGCTTCTCATCAGCAGTACGAGCTGTAAAAACAGGTTTTAGTGTATAAGGATGAATACCAGAATAGTAAATAACTGTCGACACTGTCATTGGCGTTGGCGTAAAATCTTGCACTTGCTCAAGTTTAAAATCCATATCGTGAGTGGCAGCTGCAAGTTCAGCCATATCGACCTCATGACAACCAGGATGACTACTAATAAAATAAGGTATAAGTTGCTGCTTCAGTCCTGCTTGCTTATTTATTTCGTCGAACTGTTTCTTAAACTTACCAAACAACGCGAAATCTGGTTTTCGCATTGTATCGAGTACAGCTTTAGAAGTATGTTCTGGCGCAACCTTTAATCGACCACTAACATGCTTTGTAATGAGTTCACGAGTATACTCAGCATGGCTTTTCGCTTCAGCCGCATTATGTCCTTCGCTAAGCATTATATCATAACGAATACCACTACCGATAAACGATTTTTTCACTTCAGGCAATGCGTCGACAGCATGATATAGTTTGATTAAGCGCGATAAATCAGTATTTAAGTTTTTGCAAACCTGTGGGAACAAGCATGATGGTCGGCGACACACTTCGCAGATACTTTCATCGTTACCATGCAAACCATACATATTGGCACTTGGTCCGCCCAAATCGCTAATATATCCTTTAAACCATGGTTGTTTTACCAAGTTTTGCACTTCACGCATCACACTTTTTTCGCTACGCGAAGCTATAAACTTACCTTGATGTGCCGATATAGTACAAAACGAACATCCACCAAAGCATCCACGATGCAAGCAAACCGAATTTTTTATCATCTCAAAGGCAGGTATGTCACCTTTGCCATTATAACGCGGATGAGGCTGATAAGCATATGGTAAGTCAAACGATGCATCAACTTCGGTTTCAGTCATAGGTGGATATTGCGGATTGAGCACAATTATCCTATCGCCACAACGTTGCGTCAATCTGGCGGCATGTTTGCGATTCGACTCCTCTTCTACATGCTTAAAATTCTTTGCATAGCACATCTTGTCGCGCAAACAATCTTCGTGGCTATATAATTCAATAGTTTCCCAACGCTTATTCTTTGGCAGAGGTTCGTCGGCCGACATTACAAATGCTGTTTGAGGCACCGTTTTCAACGAACTAAAA
>JBGUYH010000093.1:0-4857 GCA_045118595.1 Bacteroidales bacterium
GTCCATCAGAATGTAACAACATGCTATATGCAACCGACTGGACACTTTCGCCACTAGTTGTAACAAAAGCATCTATAGTACGCAACAAGTGACCTTCAGCAGAATAAATATATATATTTCCACTTTTAGTCGATACCCATATATTATGAACAGGATCTTCAAATATGCAACGCACCACATTATCCACTTGTGAATCAGAACCTAATTTAGGTATTACATTAGCGAAAGCATCGTTACTCATCACCACTTTCGACAATCCGCCCCTATATTGTCCAGTACCTATCCACAATTGTCCGCTCTTATCTTCGGCAATACAATGTACTATGTTTGATGGAATCGAACCAAAATTGCTAACATCGTTACGAAACGATTTAAAACTATCCGACAATCTATCATATGCCATTAATCCACCACCATGCAAACCAATCCACAAGACACCATGTGAATCTTCATAAAAATATGGTCGCTCATGATCAACACTAGCACTCATTTTTTTTGGGGTAAGCTCATAATAACGACTTTGTAACGTTGTTAGGTTAATGCGGGTAACGCCAAACTTATGCGTAGTAACCCATGCCTGACGATATTTATCAACAAAAACATGCTCAACATTATCTCTACCCTCGCCATGATAGTGCAATTGTGTCATATTTTTCAAATCGGGCGAAAGTAAAAACGCTTGTCCTCTATCTGTAGCAACAACAACACTGCCATCTGCAATGTGCAATAGAAATATAATATTATCGGCAGCTGACACTTCACCTTTATAGTAATCGAACTTTCCTGAATTTGTATTGTAAAGCAGCAATCCATTATTATGTGTACCAAACAACACATTAGCACCAACTACACAAACCAACTTTGAAAACTGAACATCATCGAAATGCATTGTTGGACTGATATTCCCACTTTGTAGCTGGCTTTTCAATATAGAGAATAGTCCTTTACTTGTCGAGACCCACAAAGTACCTTGCTTATCAGCACAAAGTCCTACTACTTCTGATATTTCATTTGTATGCAATTTTATATTTCTAACCACATAATCGCCATCGGCAAACGACAACATATAAACGCCAGAACGTTCTGTACCAACAAATACCAAACTATCAGAATATTGTAAAAACGATGTTGCTGATTCATATTTACCATCAGCCCCATCTGGTACCACACCAAATGTTTCAGAACGCGGATTAAAATATTGATAACAGCCGTCGTATGTTTCATTCCAAATAAAACCAACTCTATCCTCCCAAATACGCGACACACGACTACTCTGAGCACCTTCTCCTCCACCTTGCCACTTATATACTTTAAATGTCGAACCATCAAATCGATTTAAGCCATTCATTGTACCAAGCCAAAGAAAACCTTTCGAATCGCACAACATGCTATAAACCGTATTTTGAGACAAACCATCTTTCGAACTGAAGTATTCAAATCTTTGAATATTTTGCGCACCGACAAAAAATGTGCATACACACATCAATATTGCAGTCAAACCTCTAACCGCACAATTCATAATGTTTCTTTATTGATATTTTTTAAATAATAATGGTCAAATATAACATTTTTTAGTATGATTAGCATAATAATCGTTGATAATTCATAAAAAAAAAAGCAGAGAACTACTCCTATTCGTATTAACAACAATACATATTCATCATAGCTACATTAAGTATAACTACGTAATAATCAAACACTAACAAAATAGAAAATATCTACAAAAAAGCAAAAAAGCGAAACAATAAGAGATAGGTGGCGTAATAATCAACAGAAACGGTCGAAGCCGAGACGGTCTAAACCATCTTTGTAAATAATTAACATCTTTTAGGATGTTATTATCGTAGAAGGCAGTACTTTTGCAAAGTAGATTTTTTTCATAGATTGGAATTTTGGTTAACAGGGTTCTGAAAGGAATCCAAGGGAAAGGGACTGAAGTGATTTCAGACCCTTTTTTTCTTTTTATATACTCAACAAACACTAAACTTAAAGTAGTATCTTTGCAAAAGATAAAAACACCTAATTAATGAAAAAAGCAATAATAGCAATAGCTACATTAATTATTGTAGCTGCATGTAACAACAATCGCCCACATCCCGACATAAGCAACTGCAAAGTAAACATCAAAATAGAGCCATTTTACCGCAATATATTTAGCACAAACGAGACTCTCACAGATAAAAAGCAACGACTAATCGCGGAATACGGACAATATTTCACAGACTATTGTGAAAGAGAATTGCGCATAGGAAATCCTACTGATGGTGATTTCGAAGAGCATCTAAAACAATTCCTATCATACAAAGAAAACAATGAAGTAATAGCCACATGCGATAGCGTTTTTGACCAATACATACCCACAGAAAATCAAAAACTAAGTGAAGCACTTAGCTACCTTAAATACTATTTCCACAATATCACACTACCACAAAACGTTTATTGTCACTTTTCGGGCTTTAATAGCAAAATTATTATCGATTCAACTTATGTATCAGTAAGCATCGAACACTATTTAGGTTCAGATTGCCGATATTACCCTTGGTTAGAAATACCACTATATGCGAGAAAAGGGAAAAAGCCTGAAAATATCAGTATGGATATAATAAAAGCTCTTATTTATGCGAACTATCCTGATATGAGCGAAAAAGATGATGTATTATCAGCAATGATATATCAAGGCAAAGTACTATATGCCACATCAATGTGCCTTCCCGATGCTCCAATGACTACCATAATGGGATTAACCGATGACGAAATGAATTGGTGCGAAAAAGCCGAAGCACAAATGTGGGGCTTTATGGCCGAACAAAAATTACTCTACAGCACAAATCCACTCGACAGAAATAAACTAGTAAACGAAACACCATTCACTGTCTTCTTTGGCGACAAATCACCAGGAAGAGCTGCACTTTATTGTGCATATAATATAATAAAAAGCTATATGGACAAATACCCAAAGACAACATTTGAAGAACTATTTAATATGAGCGATGCACAGCAATTACTAACCGATGCACAATATCGCCCATAAAACAATAGGTGTGTAACATTTTAGATATTTAACAAAGCGCAAGTTACACTAATAGCAATAATTGTTACCTTTGTCCCAATAAAAAACCAATTAAACTCAATAAAAACGCATCAATAAAATGCAACCCCAGTCATTCATCAAATTGTTTGCTGGCACAAACACAAAGTACCTTGCAGACAAAATCGCAGCATCGTTCGGCCAAGACCTTGGCAAAGTCCACAAAATCGACTTCAGCGATGGAGAATACACAGTAAAATTTGACGAGACTATAAGAGGCTCACACGTATTCCTCATACAGAGCACATTTCCACCTGCCGACAATTTGTTCGAACTGCTGATGATGATAGATGCAGCAAAAAGAGCATCAGCTTCCAAAATCATTGCCGTAATGCCATACTTTGGTTATGCACGTCAAGACAGAAAAGACCAACCTCGCGTTGCTATAGGTGCAAAACTTGTAGCAGACTTGCTCACAGCTGCAGGCGTAAACCGTATTATAACAATGGATTTGCATGCCGACCAGATACAAGGTTTCTTCAACATTCCTGTTGATCACCTTTATGCATCAACAATATTTGTTCCCTATATCCAAAATTTAGGATTAGAGAATATGGTTATTGCCTCACCTGATGCTGGCGGTTCAAAACGTGCGCATAGTTATTCGAAGCACTTCGGTGTTCCTATGGTTATCTGCCACAAATATCGTCCAAAACCAAATGTAGTTGGTGAACTGCGTGTTATTGGCGATGTTAAAGGCAAAAATGTCATATTGATGGACGACATGATAGACACTGCTGGTACACTTACTGCTGCTGCTGATAAAATGATAGAAGAGGGCGCACTCAGTGTTCGAGCATTTGCTACTCATGGTGTATTGTCAGGACAAGCTTATGAAAATATCAACAACTCAAAAATAACTGAGGTTGTGTTAACAGATTCTATACCTCTCAAACATGAATCGCCAAAAATCAAAGTATTATCGGTTGCTGACATGTTTGCAGAAACAATTGCTTGCGTCTACAACAACGAAACTATCACAAAGCATTTCGTTTTTCGTAAATAGACAAGACGACGACAATTTATTTCAATAAAATAGGCTGCTTATCATCCAGATAGGCAGCCTTTATATTTTAGCCGTGTAAAAAAATACTATTTCGTATGCCTATCGACATAATAAGGCATAGCTTGCTGAGTAGGCATAATAAGCATATCGTTTATGCACACATGATCAGGACGTGTAACAATGAACTCTATTGCTGAAGCTATATCATCGGCAGAAAGAGGTTTAACACCCTCATACACTTTATTCGCACGAGCAACATCGCCACGATAGCGAACTGTAGAAAACTCTGTATTGACCATACCAGGAGCAACTGACGACACTTTGATACCATATTGCAACAAATCAACACGCATAGCTTGCGTTATTGCATCAACGGCATGCTTTGTTGCACAATAAACATTACCACCATAATATACATGACGACCAGCAACACTCGATATGTTTATAATATGCCCAAAACCATTCTGTTTCATTGTGTTTGACACAAGTTGAGAGATGTACAACAAACCTTTAACATTGGTATCAATCATCTGATCCCATTCATTGTCATCACACATTTCAAAACTATCATCGCCCAAAGCAAGTCCTGCATTGTTAACCAACACCATTAGATGCTTCTTCCAAGAATCGGGAAGCATATCATATGAGTCGAAAACATCAAATTTATCACGAATATCGAAATTGAGAATATACGACTCAACTCCTGATGTTTTTTCTATTTCGCGACATAGATCTTGCAACAGAGGCAACCTACGTCCAGTTA
>JBGUYH010000094.1:0-16511 GCA_045118595.1 Bacteroidales bacterium
TGATTAATTTTCGTTTTAATCGCTTGCGAAGTTAATAACATTATGTGAAAATGTCAAAACTACACGTTTGTTTTAAACTTTTTTATGTTGCCTCACTTATTGATAATGTAGAGCATAAAAAAAGGAATGGAAATAATCCACTCCTTTATAGTTCTTCTTATCCGATTACTTCGGTAGCTACGTTATTGGTTGATGCGTATGCTGGACACTCTTTTCCGCCACCGCAAGAACACATTAATGCTGTGACTGCAAACGAAACCAAAAGTGCTAATGCTAATTTTTTCATATCTCGTGTATTTTATTTCGTGGCGCTAAATTATAATTTGTAAACCATTTGACAATGCCTTTGGGAGTATTTTTTTCATACTAAATGTATTGTTTTTTGGTTTTCGGTGGTGTGTACGTTGTATGGTTGTATTTAGTTTCGATTTTTTTACTCTAAAATAGAGGAATTATATACTTATTGAAAGATAGGAATAAATTGAGGTACTTGATTTTATTTATCTATTTCTAACTCTACTATGCATAGAATTAGAAATAGATAATAATGGTGTTGCAATGGTATTATTCAACTGCAATATTAATTGTGGCATCAGGTGTGTTTGAACTATGAATGGTGAGTGTGATATTACCTTTTTTACCATTGCTTTGTATGGCTAAAACCATCTGACCATTAAATAGACTCATTTGTGGTTGTGTTAAGGGTTCGAGTGATGTTGGGTCACCGTTACATGCTCCTCTGAAGTGTCCATCACCACTTACTTCAAATGTCAGTTTGTCTGTAGCATTTGGGCATACATTGTCTTCTGCATCTTTCATGGTAATGGTTATGAAGGCTATGTCGGTATTGTCGGCACATATAGTGGTGCGGTCGGTGTTGAGTTGTAAGTGGTGTGCCTGACCAGCAGTGTGCATTTTTACTGTATGCGGTTTGCCTTTGTCATCGTATGCTACAACGGCAATTTCGCCTGGTTCGTAAATCACGTTATTCCAACGTAGGCGATAGCGGTCGGATAGTTTATCTTTGTTTTTGGTTATGCGTCCTTGACTCTTGTTATTGACAAATAGTTCAGCTTCGTTGTAATTGGTGTAGCAATATACAGGAATTGTGTCGCCTTCGTGTCCAGGCCAAGTCCAATGAGGTAATATGTGTATGGTGTTTTCGTTAGTGTTCCAACGACTGCGATAAAGGAAATATCTATCTTTGGGTAGTCCGGCAAGGTCGAGTATACCGAAATATGAGCTGCGAGCAGGCCAATAACCGTCGTAAGGTGTTGGCTCACCAAAATAGTCGAAACCAGTCCAAACGAATTCGCCAATCACCCATGGTTTGTCATCTTGTAGTTCACAATCGTTTTCTGGTATGTTGCTCCACCAGCATGCTTCTTGGTCGTATGATGAGCATTGTCCGTCGGGATATTCTTTATTATCGGCACGCACAACGGGTAGTTTGTATACTCCGCGCGAGCTGACGGTAGATGCTGTTTCGCTGCCAAGTATCATTTTTTGTGGTGTATTGTCGTAGGCGTATTGGTATTTATGTGTGCGGTAGTTCATTCCTACTATGTCGAGTTGTTGTGCAAATCCAGACCATATAGCTGCATCTATGCGGTCACAACCAGATGTTACGAGTCTGCCTTTATCGGGGTCGAGTGAATGGATAAGGTCGGTAAAATGTCGGACATAGTAAGCTCCGTGTTCTTTGTCGCCTTGTTCTGGAATTTCGTTACCTATGCTCCACATTATGATACTTGGGTGGTTTTTGTGGCATTCAATGAGTGCAGTAAGGTCACGTTCTGCCCATGTTTGTCCGTTATCGGTTGTGGTTGAAAAATATCGGTGGTAGCCATTTTTACATTTTGGATATATCCATTCATCGAAACTTTCGGCCATAACCATCATACCCATTGAGTCACATATTTCCATTTGCCACACAGAAGGTATGTTGTGTGCAGTGCGTATGGCATCGCATCCCATATCTTTGAGTAATGCTATTTGTCGGCGTAGTGCGGTTTTATTGAGGGCAGTGCCCAACATGCCAAGATCGTGATGAAGGCATACGCCTTTTATCTTGCGTGTTTGTCCGTTGAGCTGGAAACCTTGTTGTGGTGTGCAGCTAACTGTGCGAATACCAAATGTTGTTTGTTTCTGGTCGATGATGTTATTGTCTTTTGTAAGTGTGCAGATTAGTGTGTATAAATGTGGAGTTTCTGGTGACCATAGTTTAGGGTTAGTGATGGTTAGTGTGTTGTTATCTATGGTGTATATAGGTGTAGTGTGTGTATCTTTCTCTTCAACTGAAAATGCAATCTTTACATTTGTGGTATCGCCAATGATGTGTGTTGCAATGTTAGCAGTAGCTTTAGTAGAGTCGAGCGCTATGTTGTTGGTACATACCGATATACCCCATTCGCTTATTGCTGTTGCATGTGTTTGTATGAGTGTAACGGGTCGGTAGATGCCAGCTCCAGGATACCAACGAGCACTCTCTGGTATGTTGCGGCAAAATACTTCGAGTGTGTTGTCGCTATTGTGTTTGATATTTTTTGTAATGTCAATGATGAAAGGTGTGTAACCATATTCCCAACCACCGACATACTCGCCATTGACATAAACTCGTGGTTGACTCATTACGCCATCGAATGAGATGAGTGTGCGTTCGTAGGTTGCATTGGTGCGAAATGATGTTTTATACCATCCACTGCCTATGTAAGGTAGGGAGCCTGTGCGCCCAGTGTGTTCTGTGGCTTCGGTTTCACCATTTTGCTCAATAGCTACAATTTGTTTGTCTATGTCTTTATCGAATGGTGCGGCAATAGCCCAATCGTGTGGTACTATTACGTTATGCCATTGTTGATTGCTAATTATTGTGTCGCGTGTGATTATTCCGAATGTGGTGTCAGGGGTATAGCAAAATTCCCATTGTGTAATCATCTGTTCTGTACGTGGAGGTAGCGTGTGCTGTGTGCATGACACGAGCGCTATGGCTGCCAATAGTTTTGCCGCTATTGTTGTTTTCATTGTTATATTGATTATAGGTTGAAATTTGAGGGTTAAGAATTGATGTGCAATGTAGCTATCAATTTTTAACCCTCAAAAATTTTAATTATTTAAATGCATCGAGGGTGTGTAGTGGTTTGTTGTCGATTCCGAATGCTCCTTTCCCATATCCGTTCCAGTTGTAGCTTTCTGGTTCCCAATAGAACACGCCTGCGCAAACTTCAGATTCGATGGCTTCGGTAATAAGTTTGTTGAGGCATTCATAACCTTTATTGGGATCTGATACAGAATATCCAAATTCGCAAACCATCATCTCTTTGCTATAACGTACGGCAAGCGACTTTATGTTGTCGATAGTTAGTCCAACAATATCGGTAACTGTGCCATATTTTGTATCAACATCTTCGGGGTAGAGTGATACACCCATTATGTCATAGTTGACGTTGTTGCTTTTTAGTACATTCATCATCCAAGAAGTAGTGTTATAGTTCCATCCATTTTGTACATGAATTATCGTTTTGATGTTGGGGAATACAGCTTTGGCGGCATCTACTCCTGAACTTAAAAGTTTTGCAAATTTTTCGGAGTTAGTGCTTGCTCGTCCATCGCCCCACAGCATACCATCGCCCACTTCATTGCCTATTTGCACCCATTCAGGTGTTATGTTGAGTGTTTTAAGTGCAGAGAGTACATCGGTAGTGTGTTCCGCTACGGCTTCTAAGAGTTCGTCAAATGAATAATTGGCCCAAGCAGCAGGTTTTGTCTGATTTGATGGGTCGGCCCAAGTATCGGAGTAGTGGAAATCGATCATGAGGCGCATACCAGCTTGTGCTGCTCGACGTGCCTTTATTACGACATCTTCTTTGTTGCAATATCCATCGGCAGGGTCGACCCATACGCGTAGGCGGATGGAGTTTACTCCGAGAGTTTTGAGCAGTGCAATGCATTCTGTCTCTACACCATCGGCAGAGTAGAATTTGATGCCGTTAGCTTCCATTTCAGTAAGCCAACTAACATCGGCACCTTTGGCAAATGTTGTAGATGTTGTTGTGCCACTAAAAAAGGAATAAGTGTTGGCATTGTTGATGTCACTAACAACAATGTCGTTGTTGTCGTCACATGCACATAAAGTGAACGATGTGACAATGGCAGCAAAGGCTATTAATATATGAGTTGTTTTCATTGATTTCAATGTTTTAGTTAAGTTGCTTAGTCACTATTCAATTTTGTAGATGTTGTCTTTTAGGTTGATGGTGAGTGTGAATGTGCCAGCACTCGATGTCCAAAATTTCCAAGCACTACTGCCGGTGGTGATATTTCCATTATTGTCAGCAGGACCATATTTGAGTGTCCAATTTTTATCGTCATAGACTTCAAATTCAGTCTCTTCTGCCGAATTTATGGTTATCGTGCCAGAATAGATACCATTAGAACCACTTAGTTCGACAAATGTATCCCAATCGTTATTCATGCCAACAGCGTATAGTGTCTCTGGATAGGTAGTGGTGGTTGTTGTTCCATCGTCGAACGTGAATGTTTGGTTTTTGAAATCGATGATAAGAGTGTAATCACCAGTTGCGAGTGTGGCATCGTCGGTTGTACTGACGCACCATTCTAATTTCCCGTCTGTACCACCAACATATTTATTCCAAGAACCATTGAGAAGAAATTTACCTCCCCATTCTGATGTTTTAGTTATGGTTATTGGTGCACTATATGTTGTGCCATCTTGTGTCATTGTTGGGTTCGTTTCCCAATCGTCGTTGAAGCCCGAATATTGAACTTGGGTAACTTCTTCGGTTGTAAATGTAAGATTTTTAAGGTCGACAGTGAAGATGAATACGCCAGTTTTGTCAAATGGGATGTTGTTCTCATCAACGCTTGTTTTAACTATAGTGCCTTCTTCTTCACCCATTCGGTATGCATCGTCCCAATTGTTTTCTTCAACATTAAATTTTAAGCCGTATTGGCATTTTTCGATACCAAAAACTCCTTGATATATAAGATTATCCTCGTCGGTACATTTTAATATGTATGTATTGAAATTCCATATATCATTGATACCTTGCAAATAGAGTTGTGCAGGTGCAGCTTCTTCGATTTCTTCAGCACCACTTTCAATTGCATAAGTTAGTTTAGAATAGTCGTTGAGGTATAGGCTTATTGTATATGTGCCTGCTTTGTCGATGTTGAATTTGTTTGTACCGCCATATACGAGAGTGTTGTTGCTCTCAGAACCAAATGTTATGTTTGTTTCAATAGCGGCATCATCGTTGGTTGAAGTTTCTGTGTTGTATAATTTTCCTGTACCTCCAATGCTGAATGTTTTATTGTCGGTATCGGTAGTAACCACAATCATCCAACGATTTTCGGCGCGGATATATGTCATTTCACCCTCTATATCACCACTAAGTGAGAGTGATGGTATGAGTAAGGCACTCCATTGGGCTGTATTGGTGTTAATAGTAGTGAAGTAGCAGCCTGTTACGCCAGGGAACCAGAAATTCCATTTATTATCAAGCGATGATAAGTGAAATTCGTATCCATCTTCGCCTACATTGCCCCATATAGTGCCATTGTTTTCGGCTAAATACCAGTTGTACCATGCCGTTGCACCCATAAAGCCTTCGTAGATGCCTTTATTGTCAGCCTCGCCATCGCTATTGTTATCGAGTGAATAGAGTAGGTTGCCTGTTTCGTTTTGTGACGAATCTAGTATTTTGGCTGTTCTGTAATCGACTTTATAGCAGGTGACGTATAGGGTTAGTGTGTTACTGCTTAATCCGTCAATGTTTTGTGCATATGTAGAGTTGAGTCGTACATAAACGGTTGTTTTTTCCCATACTTTAGCACCTAATCCTAAAACGAGTGTGTTGAGATCTTGAACCGTATATGTTGCAATGCCATTGTCAACATCTACCGTATAGGCGTTGTTGAAATCTTCATTGAGTGAAAACTGGAGTTGATATGTAGGCATTTCTTTGCTACTTATGCCTGCTGTTGTTGGACCATATATTTTAAGTTCCGATTCGTTTGCCCAAACAAATGAAACAGCAGTTTGTGATGCATTGGTAGCTTCGAGCACAATGTTGGTTGTTGTGCATACAAGTTCTGATTCTTGTAGCCCATCGATATAGTAATGGTCGGCGTCGCTATCGCAACCACAAAAAGCTGTTATTGTGGCTGCCATTATAGCTGTTATATATGTTCTTTTCATACTATGTACTTTTTTTACCATTGATAGCGTTTAAGCAATGTTGATGTATAAACTATAAATTGCATATTGTCAATGGTTGTGTTTTTAATATTCTTTATTGCTAAGATTTGGGTTAGCAGTGAGTTCTGTTTGTGGGATAGGGTAGTATTTGTACTTTTCATCACGATTTTGTGGTCCACAATCCCAACCACCAATAATGAATTTTCCGAATCGTATGAGGTCGGTACGGCGTAAACATTCAAGTTGGAATTCACGACTACGTTCGCTAAAAACCATCTCTTTATCGGCTCCATTTATCTTTGTGATACCTGCACGTTCACGTACTATATTAATAGCTTCGTCGGCTGTAAGGTTAGATCCAGTACCACCTCGTACAACAGCTTCAGCAATGTTAAGATAGGCTTCGGCCGCTCTGAACATAGGGAAGTCGGTATTGACACCGAAGTCGCCAGTGTTCGATGCTTGCTTGCCATCATCGGTTAAGTTTGTCCACTTTTCAAATAAGTATCCTTGCGATTGATTGTAAGTGTCGGTGATAGGGTATGATTGTCCATCGGTGTAGAATGTGTTACGTACATCAGAAGGATAGTCGTTGAAGTAGGCTATGGTTTGTGATGTGGCACGCCACATACTCCAAGCTGATGTTACGCCATAGTCGGCAGCGTTTTGAGTACTTGATGCATTGGGACAACCGCAGACTATGAGTGTAGATACGCCCCACGATATATGGTTGATAGCATCACTCTCTAGATGAAAAATTATTTCATCAGTACGTTTGTCGTTATCGGCATTGAATAGTTCGGCATAGTTACTATGCAAGGTATATCCTTCATCTATTACTTTTTGGCTATATGTGATAACATCAGTCCAATGTTCTCCTTGTCCGTAGACTTCAGCATTGAGGTATAGACGAGCAAGTAGCATCCATGCAGCAGCACGAGGTGCGCGTCCGTATTCTTGTTCGGTGCGTGATGGCATCAGTTCACAAATCTCTTTTAACTCGTTTTCGATATAGCTAAATAGTTTGTCGGCATTGGCCACGTTAGGTACGTATGCACCAACAGGGTCGTTTTCGGTTACAAACGAGCCTTGACGGTAAAGGTCAAGTACGTGCCAATATGAGAGGGCACGCAAAAAACGAGCCTCGGCGGCATATTGCTTGATGAGTGCTTGGTCAGTTTCTGAGAATGAGCTAATGTTTTGAGTGTTGCGCAAAAATTCATTGCATAGAGCTATGGTGTAGTAGGCCCAATAATATGTATCGGCAACCCATACATTTTGGTCATCCCACGTCATATCGTGTATTTCGTTGAGATTATCGCCATTGAGCCATGAATAGACAATTTCATCGGTACAAACTTCTTGCAAGTTGAAGTAGCAACGCATATATGTTTCACCCTTATTGCTCGATATATCTTTGCTCGATGAGTTTGAGCTATTCATAGAAAATACAGAGTATAATTTACCAAGTACGGCTTTGTAATTTTCTGTACTATTGTATATGCTTTCCGATGTTGTTTCTATGTGTGGTGTTTGATCGAGATCGTCGCACGAACATACAGACAATGCTGTTGCGACTGATAATGCGAGTGTATATATTGAAGTTTTCATTTCTATTTTTTTTGTAATCGTCAGACAATGTTCTGTTTAAAAATCGAATCCAAGACTAAGTGAGAATACACGTGGGCGAGGATAGAATGTTTGATCAACACCATTAGGTATTTCTGGGTCAACACCTGTGTAATTGGTTATTGTGAATACGTTTTGTACCATGAACGTTGTGTTGAGACTGAACAGATTAGCTATTTTGCCAAAGTTATAGCTGAGTGTGGCGTTATCCATTTTTAAGAACGATGCATTCTCTACGTAGTAATCAGACAAATATTGTCGTTGAGCAAAGTGTGTTTTATTATAGCTGCTATGTAAGTTGTTGAGTTGGTAGTCGTTGTAGTGCATGGTTTCAAGTGCACCAGTGTTCATGCTCATGGCATTGTAGACGTAGTTACCAATATTTGCACGCAGTGAAGTGCCTATTGTTAATTGTTTCCAACGTAGCGAACCGCTAAATCCTAATATCCAATCGGGAGCAGGTGAGTGGAATCGGTAGAGGTCAGATGTGTTGATATCGCCATCGCCATTTATGTCAACATAAGCGCCTTCGATGGGGGTGTTTTCATTGTCGTATAGTTGGTGATAGACATAGAACATATATGGTGTGTAGCCTTCGGTTAATACTTGCACTTGTTTGCCATCAATCGATGGTCCAACTAATGTGTTGGTTACTTCTGCATTATCTACCAACGATAAATTTTTTACTTTCTGACTTTGCCAAGCTGCATTGACTGAAAGGTCGAGTGTCCAATCATCGGTATCAATAGGAGTGCCATTAAGGGTTATTTCTAAACCTTCAGAATCGACGTTACCAACGTTGGTCAGTATCGATTTGTTGAAGTTTGTACCTGCTGCACACGATACTGTGGCCAATAGATCTTCGGTTTTTCGGGTGTAATATTCAACACTACCCGAGAGGCGATTGTTGAAGAAGCCAAAGTCGACGCCAAAATTCCAAGCTTTAGTTGTTTCCCATGTTAGGTTTGAAACGTAGGCTTCTGGACGATATGTTGTTGTTACTGTTGATCCAAAAATGTAGTCGTAGCCAGCTGAACTTGTGGTGTAGAGTGGTAAGTAATTGTAGTTACCAATACCTTCCTGTTGACCTGTGATGCCGTATGATGCACGCAATTTGAGGTTTGATAGAATATCGATGCTTTTTAAGAAGTTCTCTTCCGATAAACGCCATGCTAATGCAACTGATGGAAATGTACCCCAACGGTCGGCTGATGAGAATCGTGAAGTTCCATCTCGACGTAAAGTAGTTGTGAGCATATATCGACTGAGTAGCGTGTAGTTTAGTCGTCCGTAGTATGAAATCATAGCATGACGTTGGTCTGATGCTGCTACTGTCGATATTGTGTTGCCATCGTAGTCGGTTGTGTTGTATTGTGGCGTTGTTGTCTTCCAAAACTGATAATCGTAACCTGCAGTGAAATCAATCAGATGTGCATCGTCCAATGTCTTATTATAGTTGGCGTAGATGGTAAGCAACTTGTTGTACATCTTTTGCGGACCATATTTGTAGTTGCGTCCGTTCGAAGTGAAATATGAAGCAGCATCAGGTTTTACTTTTACAGTGCCTTCACCCTTAGCGTAGTCGTAACCCAATGTGAGGTGCATACGCAGTTCAGGTAATATGTGTAGTTTGTAGTCGGCGTCAAAATTACCCACAATGCGGTTTACCTCGCTTTTGTCATTTGTTTGTTTGAGTAGTCCGAGTGGGTTCAGTACAGCTGATGTAACAGGTGTTGCAGTTACACTTCCGTCTTCGTTTTCGGTATAGCTTATGGCTTCGTTGTAACCACCAAATTGGTCGTTACCTTCATATTGTGCATATATTGGTATGGTTGGGTTATATGTAGCACTGCCCCAAATTGCAGATGTTGGTGCAAAGCGGTTTTTAGATAATGAGCCCTTAATGCCAAGTGTTAGTTTCAAATGTTCGTCGAGCAGTGTAGGTGCAATATTGATGTTGCCACTTAAACGTTGAGCATTGTCGGTTAGCAATATGCCATTCTGATTGTAGTATCCAACAGAAAAGCGTATAGGGAGTATATTTGCAATGTTTCCTGAAAGAGATAGGTTGTTGTCGGTGCCATATGCTATGCGGAATATTTCATTATTCCAATCTGTATTTTCCGAACCCAAAAGGTCGCTATATCCAGCATTGTTTGCCACTATTGCAAATTCGTTACGTGAAAGCATATTGGCAAAATTGGTTGCTTTTTGCAGCGAATGTGTTGTACTGAATGATACATTTAAACCGCTTTTAGCTCCTTTTTTTGTTGTGATGATGATGACTCCATTTGATGCACGCGAACCATATATAGCTGTAGATGATGCATCTTTTAATACTGTCATGCTCTCTATGTCGGCAGGATTGATTAGTGATAAGAAATTGGATGAATTACCGCTTATACCACCATTCTCCAATGGTACACCATCAAGTACGATGAGAGGATCGTTTGAAGCATTGAGCGACGCACCACCGCGTATCTTTATTGTTGAACCTGCCGTTGGTGAACCACTATTGCTCATTATTTGTACTCCGCTCACTTTACCATTGATAAGTTGTTCGGGTGATGAAATAAGACCCTGGTTGAAATCATCGGCAGTAACATTTGTTACAGAACCAGTGAGGTCGCCCTTTTTGGTAGTACCATAGCCAATAACCACAACCTGGTTAAGTGAATGTGACTCTTCATTGAGTACAATACTAAGTACCGAGCTTGTTACTTGTACCATTTGTGTTTCGTAACCAATAAACGATACCGATAATTTATTGCCATTGTTGGCTTTAAGTGTAAAATTGCCATCGATGTCGGTAATGGTGCCAATGGTTGTTCCATCTATAACTACCGATGCGCCAATGAGTGGCTCACCTGTGTTATCGGTTACCTTCCCTCTTACTACGCCATCGTTGTCTTGGGCGTTTGCCAATTGCGCTTGAATAGCAACGCTTATCATAATAATGATTGCTGTAAAATAGCGCAACAACACGGATTTGAGTTTCATAGTTGTTTTCAGTTGTTTTGATAGTGTTAGACTTAAAAATGATTTTGACCAAATGTCGATTGCAAATGTATGTTAAAAGGTGTTGTGTATAAAAATGTTAATTGGACAATTGACAAAACAAAATGGACAATAGTATTATACATAGTATCTAACTGCTTGTTTTATAGTGAATAAAAAGGTGTATTTTTTTTACTGTTGCTATGATAATATGGCATAAAATGGTTGAAATATAAAAAATCCCGTTGGCAGATATTTTGTCTTTTTCTGTCAACGGGTGTCTTATTTTTGTTCATTTAACGAGAATTTATATCTCGTCAATTTCCAATGTTACTATGGTTTTGTTGAGTAACTGATAGCCAATTTCGCCAAATGCATATACACCATTGAAATTGATTGTTTTACCTTCAAATTTTCCAGCCATAAAGTAACTTGCACACGAGAAACATGCTATTACATTTTTCTTCGTAGCCAGCTGAGCATTGAAGCATTCTTGGTAGTTATCATTTTCTTTCACATGTCCATATACATCGCCTTCGTATACTGGTGAGAAGAATTCAACCTCTTTCTTCTCCATGTCAACCACTTTAACATCGCGGTTTACAAGTGCACCATTCATATCGGTTATCAGCTGTGGATAGTAGCCCTTTTTAGCTTTTATAGCAGTGAACCATTCTGCAATATTGCCAGGTTTGCCATCGATGGTACATTCGCTTTGGAAGAACGATGTTTTTGGGAATACTATCTCTTGTGATTCGGGGTTGATGGTGTCAAAGTTCATTATTTCGGTACGGGCTATCTTTCCTGCTGGTAACTTGATGTGCATAACTGCAGCTTTGGTTGCCGATAGCTGGCAATCGATACCATTAGCTGTTTTTGGTTGTACTTTGCCAATATCTTCAAATAGGCATCCGGATACGTAACCAACTACTGGATTGTTGAAAATGTCATCGTAGTTGAGGGAATTGTTTGAGAATTGATAGTACACTTCGGCACCAATTGGGAATGTTACTACAGTGAACCCATTGTCGTAGCCATGTGTTGCTATTTTGTCAATATTGGTTTCGTCGAGTGTCTCTATTTTTACATCTTCAACATATTCGGTGAAGTCATCAACAAATATCATATCAGTAGATATTTTGCCTTTACCATCCATTACATACGGACCAGTACCTGCGATCCATTTACCTTTAGGTAAGTTTGCTAATGTTTTGTCGTTACCTGTTAGAAGTAATACACGACCTTCTTTTATCAAATTGACAACTTCTTCAACGGTATATAGTTTATTCATGGTTACCAAGATTTAAAAATGGTTTGACAATCGGGTTGAACAGCAAGGGCATATTTTACGCACAAATCGTACAATGCCTCAACTGCATTTTCTGTATTGGTTTTTCCTGCCGCAATATCTTTGCGCATCTGATAGATCTTCATCTGTAGAACATAGTTCTTGAATTCATGTTCGATCTCCCCTGTAATAAGCTTAGCCCATTCGGGTCGACTTTTAGGTGGAATAGTAGTTGCCATAAGTTAAATTAGTTTTTTGATTGATTAATTAAGGTATTATATGTTCATGTTGTGTGGTTGCAATTTACGCATTTTTCTGATGCGTTGTTATTAATATTTTAAAATATTTTTACAAAATTTTACATCAAGAGATATGGTTGGAGGGGCTTTATAATGTTTGTGGCAATAGATATGTGAATCTCTATGGTTATCTGAGATTTTTTTATTTGTACATTGTTTGGAGTGTTAGCTCTTTATTTAGATTAGTTCTGAAAACAATATAAATACTATTGTAATATCACACATATCACAAAACAATTTTACGTTTCATTTCGCACGTATGGATTTACTATCCTTAAATGATGAATGTAAATTTCATCTAGATTTTCATAAATGCAAGTAAAACAAAAAAGAGTCTCGTTCATTTTGTGAACGAGACTCTTTTTTTGCTTCTGTGTCAGAAGTAATCTTATTACTGAACCTTTGCCTCGAGGTCAGCACCAGCTTTGAACTTAACAAGTTTCTTAGCTTCAATTTTGATTTCCTGGCCATTGCGTGGGTTACGACCAGTGCGTGCTGCACGTTCAGCTACGCTAAAGGTGCCAAAACCAACGAGTTGGATTTTGTCGTTCTTAAGAGTTTCTGCAGTAACATCGATGAAAGCATCTAATGCTTTCTTTGCGTCAGCTTTTGTCAAACCAGACTTTGCTGCAATTGCATCGACAAGTTGTGTTTTATTCATTATTTGTAAGTTTTATGGTTAACTCCATTTTTAGCTGTAAAACCGCCTATTTGCAAAGCGACTTACGACCGCAAATGTACGTCTTTTAGTTTATATTGCAAGTTTTTAAATAGAAAAAAAAGATGTAAAAATACCTTTGCTATTTGATTTGTACTCTTCTTTTCTATTTTACCATATTTTTAACGCAATTCTGCTCCTAATTCGCGTTTGAAATTGGCTATGAGTTGCTCCATTATCTTTTCAATTTGCTTGTCTTGGAGTGTTTTTGTTTCATCTTGCAAGTAGAAACTAACTGCATACGATTTTTTACCCTCGGTCATATTTTTACCTTCGTAAACATCGAAGAGTGAAATGCGTTTCAAAAGTTTCTTTTCTGTTTTTTGTGCTATTGCTTTTATTTGAGCAAATGTTACACTCTTGTCGATGAGCAATGCAAGGTCGCGTTTTACTTCTGGGAACTTTGGCAATTCGGTGAAGAGTACTTTATTTTGTTTTGCACTCTTTGCAAAGAGTAATGGTAAGTTTATTTCAGCATAGTAAACTGGTGCATCTATGTCGAACTGCTTCAGTAGTTTCGAACTTACCATACCATAGTTTGCAAGTGTCTTGCTCTTGTCCATTTGCAATGTCAGACCTTCGCTGAATATGTCATTACGAAGTTCTACCTCATCGATGTTGTTTGTGCTAACACCCAAACGAGCAATTATGTTGTTCACTGTGGTTTTGAGGTCGAAGAAGCTAACAGGTTGGGCTGGCGTGTTCCAATTGGCCTCTGCGCGTAAGCCTGTAATGACAATTGAGAGGCGCAACTCTTCGTTGTAGTTGTTGAGGTCGCTCTTGTCGCTACCATTAAATGATTGGCAGTTGCCTATCTCAAATAGTTTAAGGTCTGGCTGACGACGGTTGCGGTTGTGTTGCACTACCTCAAGGGCGCTGAAAAGAAGCGTTTGACGCAGTACATTGAGATCGGAACTGAGTGGGTTGAGTAGTTCAACACAGTTTTCACGTTTGAAGCTCTCTAAATTATCGTAGTATCCACCTTTGGTAAGTGTGTTGCACATTATCTCTTGGTAGCCAGCTGCATTGAGTTGTGCAGCTATGGTGTTGATGAGTTTTGTGCGATTAGGCTTTTGCTCGTATACGATGGTCGATTTTACATCTTCTGGTACTTCAACGTTGTTGTATCCGTATATGCGCAAAATGTCTTCCACAACATCGGCTTCACGAGTGACATCGACACGGTATGGTGGTATGCGTAGTTGCATTTCGTCGCCATTGTCGGCCACAATATCTATTTCGAGGTTGGTTAGTATCTTCTTTATTGTTTCATCGGCTATTTCTTTGCCAATGAGGCTTGCTGTGCGTTTTTTGCTCAGTGTTACTTCAAAGTGTGGCTGTGGAGTAGGGTATATGTCGATTATCTCGCTCGATATGGTACCGCCTGCAACTTCTTTGATGAGCATAGCTGCATATTTGAGCGCATATACAGTATTATTAGGATCGGTACCTCGTTCGTAGCGGAACGATGCATCGGTTGATAGCTGTTGGCGACGTGCTGTTTTGCGTATGCTAACAGGGTTGAACCATGCACTTTCGAGGAATACTTTGTTTGTTGTTGCTGATACACCGCTATCTAAGCCACCAAAAACACCTGCTAAGCACATAGGCTCTTGTTCGTTACATATGAGTAGGTCGTCTTGATGCAAGGTGCGTTCTTTACCATCGAGTGTTACAAATTTTGTACCTGCAGCAACATTCTTAACAATTACGTGATTACCTTTTATTTTATCACCATCGAAAGCATGTAATGGCTGGCCAAGTGCAAAAAGTACGTAGTTTGTAACGTCGACAATGTTATTTATAGGTGTGAGACCTATCGACTGAAGGGCTTTCTTAAGCCAATCGGGCGATTCTTTTATTGTTACGTTGTTTATAGTTACGGCTGAATAACGAGGACATGCTGTCGCATTTTCAACGGTTACATTTACTTCAAATGAGTGATCGTCAACTTTGAAATTATCAACCGATGGTTTTGTTAGTTTTAGTGTGTTATCAGTGAGCGAAAGTGTGGCATAGAGGTCTCGTGCTACACCATAGTGCGATGCTGCGTCAGAACGGTTTGGTGTTATATCGACAACAATAACAGTGTCATTTTCGAGGTGATAATACTCTTTTGCAGTCATTCCCACTGGAGTGTCGGGTGGTAAAACAATGATGCCAGAGTGATCGTTACCTACGCCAATTTCATCTTCAGCGCATATCATACCATTTGATGGTACACCACGAAGTTTCGATGGTTTGATGGTGAATGTTTGGTCGCCATCATATAATATAGTACCAATAGTAGCAACTATTACTTTTTGTCCGGCAGCTACGTTGGCAGCTCCACAAACTATTTGTTGTGGTTCGCCAGTGCCCAAATCAACAGTGCAGATGTGTAAATGGTCAGAGTTAGGATGTGCCTCGCATGTTAGTACGTGACCAACAACAAGTCCTTTCAGACCGCCTCTGATACCCTCAACCTCTTCCACACTATCAACTTCCAAACCTATTGATGTGAGTGTTTCTGAAACTTTTTCGGCAGGTAGCTCAAGGTTTATATATTTCTTAAGCCAATTGTATGATATGTTCATATTTTGTATTGTTTTATCTCTGATAATCTGAAAAATCGCGGCAAAGATAGGTATTTATTAGCAAATACGTGTTTGTGCTTCGCTTATTCTTTTGTTTTTGTGTGGTGATAATGATGTTTTTATCTATGTGTGATGTTTTATGATTATTCTGACAGAATGTCACTTTACGCATTTTTTGTCTGTCATTTTATTCAAAAAAACTGCCAAACGGACTATGTGAATGTGCATTTGTGAGTTTGGCACGCTCATTGACAAACATCTGACCGTCGGTAAAAACTGACTTGATAGTTTATTTAAGAATAAAAGAAAAAAAACATACAACAATGGGAAAAATAATTGGTATCGACCTTGGAACCACTAACTCGTGCGTTTCGGTCATGGAAGGCTCAGAGCCTATAGTTATAGCAAACAGCGAAGGAAAGCGTACAACACCTTCTGTTGTTGCATTTGTTGAAGGTGGCGAACGCAAGATAGGTGACCCTGCTAAGCGTCAGGCTGTAACCAATCCACATAAAACAATCTATTCTATTAAGCGTTTTATGGGTGAGACTTACGATCGATTGACTAAAGAGATTGAACGTGTGCCTTACAAAGTGGTTAAGGGTGACAACAACACTCCACGCGTCGACATCGATGGCCGTTTGTATACTCCACAAGAGATTTCAGCTATTATTCTTCAAAAGATGAAGAAGACTGCAGAAGAATATCTTGGTCAGGAAGTTACTGAAGCTGTTATTACTGTGCCTGCATACTTCAACGATGCACAGCGTCAGGCAACAAAGGATGC
>JBGUYH010000095.1:0-7280 GCA_045118595.1 Bacteroidales bacterium
CAAGCAAACATCAAACCAGCTATCAATCTTTTTGAGCGTCAAGAGTACACCCAATGTGCCGAAGCCCTCGAAGCAGTGTTACGGACCAACGAACGCGATGCAAAAACCAATTTCTACCTTGGCGCATCGTATGTAATGAGCCGCAGCAACGTATCAGAAGGCATACGCCGACTAAAGTTCTCGCAACTCAAAACACACAACATCGATAGCTATTTCTATTTAGGTCGCGCATATCAGTTACAATACGAATTTGAGCAGGCTATAGCTTCGTTCGACAAATACATACGCACTGCAAAAAACGAAAAACTCGTTGCACAAGCCTCACAATGGCGCACCGAATGCCAAAATTCAATTCCTTTAGCATCGAAAATATTCAATGTGCGCGTCATCGACAAATATCGTGTTACTCCCGATAGCCTACTCTTCGTCTACAACCCTTCAAAAGAGGTTGGCGCAGTAACCCGAAATAGTACTTTCTTTGAGTCGGACATCGATCCCAAAGGCATTCTTTATCGCACAGAACGTGGCGATGCTATCTACTTCTCAAACACCGATGATAATGGTCACGATCAACTTTACAAAATGGAAAAACTCATCGATGGATGGAGCGACATAGCACCACTTAACGGACTAAGTGCAGAGAGCAATAGCAAGATGCCCGTTATGATGACCGATGGTGCAACACTCTATTTTGCTTCAGACCGACCAGGTGGCATGGGCGGATACGACATTTACCGCACCACCTACGACATCGAAACACGCACATTCTCTGAACCTGTTAACCTCGGTGTGCCATTCAACTCGGCCTTCGACGATTTCTTGTTCGTGGGCGACGAATTTAGACAAAAAGCTTGGTTTGCTTCAAACAGAGAGACTAGCACCGACTCACTCTTCGTATACGAAATTTTGTGGGACGAATCGGTCATTCGTAGTTTTGCACAAAATACCGAAGCCATACGCAAAGCTGCAAAACTCGCCATCGACCCATCGCTATCAAAAATGCGCGATGATGTAACATCTGTTGGTGTCCGAAAAACTAATTTTAGCATAACCAAGGAGCAAAAGAAATTTGAATTCCAAGTCAACGATTCATTGCGCTACACACAATGGGAACATTTCCGTAGCAATCAAGCTTGCGAATTATATCGTAAAGTTTTTGCCGCTGAACAAAAGAGAGATAGTCTATCGGCAGAAATGGCATCTATGCGCAAAGAATTTCTGAACATCAACTCCGATGAAAAGCGCAACGAAATAATAGCTGATGTGCTCAAAATAGAACGCGTAGTATACAACATAGAAGACGAGATTAAAGCACAAAGCGACAAAGTGCGACAAATAGAGAACTACAAAATTGCTCAACTCGAAGCCGATGGCGAATACATACCATTGTCACAGGTAACACTGAAATTAAATGTGCCAAAATTCAATTGGAACGAATTACTGCGTCCAGAGAATTTTGAAATGTACTCTGACGTTCCATTCGACGAGGCACGACGAAACAACCGACAGCTCTACGCCACTGTCTTTTCTGCCAACGAACGTGCCGACCTTCAATTGGCCGACAGTCTCTACGCTTGGGCTGGCATATTAGCACTCGAAGCGCCACGTATTACCGATAACGACCAATCGACATACATAGCACAAGCCTCTGCTGTACTCTATAATAAGTCGCTCGACCAAAAATTTGACATTTTCGACGACCGTTACACAGAAGCTATCGACCGCGAACCAAACACTGACTTCACTGAAATAACCGTTCTGCGCAAATCGGCTGCACGCGATTTTGCACTTGTCGAAAGTACTCGCATCAGCGATGGTGTTGAAGCTATGCAAAAAGCTGGTGTAATGAAGAAACGTGGCATGGCAAGTTTCACCGAAGCAATGAACCGATATGCATCACACCTCGATGGTTCATTTACATTGCCACAAAAACAAAAAACATCGGAACCAATGTCGGTAGTTACATCACTTGCTTCTGTTGATAAAAATACAGCTAAACGTGGCGATAAAGTGGTTACTATAAACGCAACTGAAGAAAAGAAAATAGAACAAATTGTTGACAAAGAACAACTTGATGTAAAAACAGCTGAAGTAACCACCATAACTCAACAAACATCAGTTCCTACTACTATTACATCAGCAGATGCTACCCAATCGCCATTTGGCAAGGGCAAACCTGTCTATCGCATACAGATAGGCGTGTTCCGCAACTCCCCCGATGCAACAAAATTGGCATATTTTGACACTATAACATCGTTATCGATACCAGAAAAAGGATTAACCAAGTACTATGGTGGTGCTTATCGCACATACGATGAAGCCTCGGCACAACTAAGTGGTGCATCATCAACATTTGCAGGAGCATTCATTGTAGCTTTCCTCAATGGGCAACAAGTAAAACTTGCAACTGCACAAAAAGCCGAATAATAAAACGCAATTAATCAATAACAACCCAAATATGGAATTAGCAACAGTAGGACTATTCGCTGCAATAGTCGTTTTAGCAATTGTATTCCTCTACTATGTTCCAGTTGTATTATGGTTTTCAGCCATAGTATCGGGTGTACACGTATCGCTGCTTCAGCTCATGCTCATGCGCATACGTAAAGTACCTCCCGGAATCATCGTACAGGCAATGATTGAAGCTCACAAAGCTGGTATCACCCAAATCCGTCGTGACGAACTCGAGGCTCACTATTTGGCTGGCGGACATGTGCGCAATGTGGTTCATGCACTCGTATCGGCCAACAAAGCCAACATTAACCTCTCGTTCCAAATGGCCACTGCCATTGACTTGGCTGGTCGAGATGTATTCCAAGCCGTACAAATGTCGGTTAACCCTAAAGTTATCGACACTCCACCTGTTACAGCTGTAGCTAAAGATGGTATTCAGCTCATTGCCAAGGCTCGTGTTACAGTTCGTGCTAATATCAAACAACTTGTTGGTGGTGCTGGCGAAGAGACTGTATTGGCTCGTGTAGGTGAAGGTATTGTGTCATCAATCGGTTCATCTGATTCGCACAAAACAGTGCTCGAAAATCCTGATAGCATCTCGAAAGTGGTGCTCGAAAAGGGATTGGACGCAGGTACAGCATTCGAGATTCTCTCTATCGACATTGCCGACATCGACATAGGCAAAAACATTGGTGCTGGATTGCAAATAGACCAAGCCGAAGCTGATAAGAACATTGCACAAGCTAAAGCCGAAGAACGTCGAGCTATGGCCGTAGCTCTTGAACAAGAGATGAAAGCAAAAGCACAAGAGGCTCGTGCTAAGGTTATTGAGGCTGAAGCTGAAGTGCCTCGCGCTATGGCTGAAGCATTCCGTAACGGCAATTTGGGCATTATGGACTATGTGCGCTACAAAAATATGGAAGCCGACACAGCTATGCGCCAATCGATAGCAAAACCACAAGCTACGACTAATAAAGGAAAATAAACATCGATTTTCATAATTGTATGAAGGGCGAAGAACTGCAACAAAATGCAGACTTCGCCCTTTTCTCTTATAGTACCACTTATTTCTTATTCCATTTTTTCCATCATCTCATAAAATAGACCACCTCGATTCATAAGATCAGTGTATGTGCCAAACTCAACAATACTATGATTATTGATAACCATAATCTTATCGGCCATACGTATAGATGACATTCGATGACTAACCACAACGGCTGTACGTCCGTGTGTTATGGCTCGGAAATTATCTTTCAGAGTTGCTTCTGTAAACACATCGAGCGAACTCGTTGGTTCATCCATAACAATAATATCAGCATCGGCATAGAAGGAACGAGCCAACGCTACACGCTGCCACTGTCCCTGACTTAACATGTTACTTTCGGGTGTTAGGTTACCAAGTTGTGTGTTGTAACCATACTTAAGTGAACTAAACAAATCGTCAACTCCAGCGTTCTTTGCCGCCCTATACAATACCTCATCGCTATTAGGCAACGTCAGTCCACCAAAGCGAATATTGTCGGCAGCCGAAGCATTATAAAGCATAAAATCTTGAAAAATGGCCGATACTTTTCCTCCTACCCTAACGCTACCACTACAAGGGTCATAGAGCTGACTTATCAACTTTATAATAGTGCTCTTACCACAACCATTGCGACCAACAATAGCCACTGTTTCACCATCGTTTATTTCAAACGATAGATTTTGCAAAACGACATCAGAACTATTCGGATAGCTGAATGAGACATTATCGAATACAATTGTACCTTTGGGAACTTCAGAGTTGATGCGTTTTTTCTCGTTCAGAGGCATATCAACGAAATCAAAGAAGTTCTTTAGAAACAGATTCGAATCGTAGAGGGCAGCTATACGCTCGAGCAAATCTTGCGAAATACCATAGCTACGTTGCAACGCCATAAGATACATTGCCAACATTCCTACCGATAGTTGTGTTACAACTGCTTGCCACATCACAAATCCAAATATTGCAACAAAAGCTACAGATGCTACCAATTGTACAATTGTCTCGCGTGCCGACCCATGTAAGAGCAACCTCATTCGCTTCCGACGCAATATAGCTAATGTGCTGATATACAAATTGCGAAAATGCTGGGCCAAACCAAATATGCGAACCTCTTTAGCAAACTCGCGTGCTGTAAGTACTCTATTGTAATATTGTGTTTTGCGCTCATCTATTGTCTGTTCCCGTTGTAGCGCATAATTCTGACGTGAAAACCATATTCTGACGACTACAATGGGCAATCCTAATACAATAACAACAAATGGCAACGACCAATGCAACGACCATAACAACAACGCTAACGACATCACTGTAAGTCCCTCTTGTGCCAAATTGACAACATTATAGAACACACCTTGAGGTTTGGTGCTCGACTCGGCTACTGCACGAAAAAAAACATTGTGAAAATTAGCATCATCAAAAAAGGAATAACCTATGGTAGTTGTTTTCTTATGTATAATAGCAGAAATAGTATCGCTCAGCCTATAGCTATGTTTCTCCTTTACTATGGAATGAAGCGATGACAATACCGATGCCACAACAAACAAAGCTGCCATCAGTAAAAGTCCGTTCAAGGCCTCCAACAAATCAAAACTATGTCTTATAACTTGATGCTCAGTAATGTCAATTATAACCTTAACAGCCCATAGCTGTGCCAATGGTATCAAGCCTCGAGCAATAACAAGTAATGCATTCAAGATTGTCCACTTTGAGCTACACGACCATATCATAGCCAATGTACGCAACAAATAGTATGGGCTACTTTGGTTCATCTTCGTATCGTCTTAAAAGCTTACCTCTGATGATTAATATCTTAGTTACCACCCATGCCAATGCATGATTTAGCCAATGACTAAATGGACTCAATCCAAACACACAACGTGCACAAATTGCCCCATATGTTCCAATCAAAGAAAAAGCAAATCGTCCGACTCTGAACGATGTTACTCGTCCAACCACTTGCGATGCTTGCACTATTGCATCAAGTTGCAAACACGAATCGCCTTGAAACAGAAACGACGCTCCATTATTGGCTACTATGCGATGGGCTATCAACTTATTACTTGGCTGATAATAAACGGCTATATCGCCTCGTTTCAAATTAGTAGTATTGCAAGGTTCAATATGCAACATCATCTTAGGCCACAACATTGGCAACATACTAACTCCCGAAGCCTTTATATCGGCTGCATTGCCCTTTTTTAGCAATTCTGCAATTATGTGAGCGTACGTAGCCATATGGTGCACACATTAAAGGTTTAGACTTCGTACATGAGCCACAATATCAGTATCTGGCTTAAAACCAAGTTCGAATATTGGCACGCGTTGCGCCACATTGCTTACAGATTGCATATGTTCGATGGCCTCTTGTTGCGTCGAAGGTTGCGATATGGTGTTAGAGGCTAATCGCAAAGCGGCTATAGCTCCACTTATTGGCCTTATAAAATTGGTTTTCGATTGACTTATCAGAAATATACCATTCAGAGCAACGGTACGAGGGGTATCTATGTAATAATTCATAGGTATGTTCGATGCCGTTATTCTCTCTTGATCAGTGCAAATGGCAAGCATGTCGTCATTCACAATAACAGATCCTTCGCTTTGCCACAATCTGGCCATTGTCGATTTACCTGTACCTGACACTGCTGTAAACAGATAACCTTTGCCACCATCGTTCACCACCGATGAGTGTATCATAAAACCACCCTTTCGGTGCAACAAACGCGATATGAGTATGTTCGACAATGGGAAAATATATGGTTCTATTTCATTTATTGTTTGATTACGCCGAACTACTTCGAGCATGCCTTCAGTAGCGCCGTATGTAAGTCGACACCAAACAAGTGGCAATGTATCAGTAAAATATTCAACAGAGATATACTCTTGTGCATTAGGTAATTTGCCCACTTCCCATCGGTGGTCGGGCATTTCTGTACCTCTACAATCGCCAACAAAAATGTTGCTTTTTTCAGCTATCGGTTCTGGTATTTGAGACAAATCGACAATGCGCACACTGAGTGTTGGCAAACAAGTATCAGCAACTGCAAAACCTCGATAATCGGTACGTGTCCACACCATGTTATCTGGTGCAATAAACCGGACACTTATTCCTGCCACTTGCATTGTAATATAATGGCTCATAACGCAGCTTTTCTATTCAACAACAAAAAAACCTCTGCTAACAACCTCTTTAGCATACTCATCAACATCGGCAAGTGCTGTTGCTCTATCTATGGCATATTCGGCTACAATGGCATCGGCTATCTCACCTTGCGTTTTACCTGCCATCATTAGACTTACAATGAACGCACCTGTTTCGTTTAGTATAAAAAGGTTGTTGAGCGTTTTTACCGAGTCGCTTATGGGCAGAATAACCTTTTCACCAGCTACTTCGCTTATAGTAAAATTGTTGTTTGCTCTGTATTTAGTATTTTCCATAGATTGAAATAGAATTGAGTATCAAATTATTGTGCGTGAATATGGTGCTACACTTTGGTCGCAAAAATCGCCCATATTATACTTTCGATAACCTGCCGAAGCCACCATTGCTGCATTATCGGTTGTAAAAGCAAACTTTGGTATAAATACAGTCCAACCTCGCTTAGTATGCAACTCTTCAAATGCTGCTCGCAATCCAGAATTAGCTGACACTCCGCCTGCCAATGCTATTTGCGTTATTTTCAAATCTTTAGCAGCTTTTACAAGCTTATTCATCAAAATATCTATAACTGTCTTTTGAAGTGATGCACACAAATCTTCCTTGTTTTTCTCCACAAAATCAGCATCTTCTTTCATTTTATCG
>JBGUYH010000096.1:0-4916 GCA_045118595.1 Bacteroidales bacterium
CACTCGCAAACTTGGCGATGTAGGCAAAAAAGTACATAGTGGGCGTTCGCGCAACGACCAAGTTCTGCTCGACCTTAAGCTCTATACACGCGCACAAATTGAAGATATAGTTGGACGTATGAAGCATTTGTTTGATGTGCTTCAACAGAAAAGCGAAAAATACAAAAATGTGCTTATACCTGGCTACACACACTTGCAAGTAGCAATGCCATCGTCGTTTGGTTTGTGGTTTGGTGCCTATGCCGAAAGCTTATGCGATGACATGGTTATGATGGAAGCCGCATACGAAGTTGCCAATCAAAATCCACTTGGTGCTGCCGCTGGTTATGGTTCATCGTTTCCACTCAACCGTACATTAACCACACGTTTGCTCGGTTTTGCCGACCTCAACTACAATGTTGTTTATGCACAAATGGGACGAGGGAAAACGGAACGCATTGTTGCATTTGCACTCGCTTCACTTGCTGAAACAATAGGTCGTTTAGCTGTTGACGGATGCTTGTATACATCGCAAAATTTTGGCTTTATTCATCTACCCAAACAGATGACAACAGGTTCAAGCATTATGCCACACAAGAAAAACCCAGATGTATTTGAACTTATTCGCGCTCATTGTAATAAAATACAAGGTGTAGCTAATACCATTAGGCTCATATCTACTAATTTACCATCGGGCTATTTCCGCGATATGCAAATAATAAAAGAGGTGTATATACCTGCTTTTGCTGAGATAAAAGATTGCATCGATATAACAACGTATGCCATTGAAAATATGGAAGTTGTCGATGGATTGATGAGCGACCCTAAGTATAAGTTGGCCTTTAGTGTTGAAGAGGTTAATAGATTGGCAAACGAAGGTGTTCCTTTCCGCGATGCATACAAGCAAGTGGGAATGGCTATTGAGAGAGGTGAGTTTGAATTCCATGGCGAATTACACCACACGCACGAAGGCTCAATTGGAAATTTGTGCAACGACAAAATAGCTCAGAAAATGCAGCGTCAGTTAGACAAATTTGGCTTCGACAAAGTAAACGCATCTATTGAAGCACTTGTAAAATAACTTCTGATTAAACAATATAGTTATATTATTGGCAGGCTTAAAAGTCTGCTTTTTTTGTTGGTTTTACAAATTATCAATCCAATGCATCATCAATTCAAACCACTGACTATTTTGTTTATTATTCCCCAACCCAAAACCATGACCACCTTTGCTGAAGATGTGATATTCAACAATGTTCTTATGCTTTATCATCTGCTCAACAAACGCCAAACTATTTTTGTACGACACACTTCTGTCATCTGAGCAATGCACTATGAATGTTGGTGGTGTGCCACAATGTACCTGCTTGTCAGTAGAAAAGAGTTCGATTAATTCCGGACGCAAATCAGTTAGCATATCAAAACTTATCTTATGCCACATTGTGCTATCCGACGATATTACAGGATAGAGCAGTATGCCGAAATCGGGACATGCAGATGTCGTATCGCCCATTGTATCGTAGGTTGGATAGCTGCTGAGCGTGAGTGCCGACGAGGCTAAATGACCGCCGGCCGAAAAGCCCATAACACCAACTTGGTTGATGTCAAGTTTATTAGCATTGTGTCTAACTACACGAATGGCTTGTTGCACATCTTGCAATGGACCGATTGCTTTATTCTCCATTATTTTATCTGACGGCAATCGGTATTTCAGCACAATTCCAGTTATGCCTATGTCGCTCAATTTCCGTGCTATTTCGTGTCCTTCTTCCTCAAGGCTTAAGCGAATGTAGCCTCCACCTGGGCATATTACAATGGCTTTATGCTTACTGATATTTGCAGCTGGAGTGTATATGGTTATTGTTGGGTCGGTTACTTGCTTTATTCGTTGTTTACCATTCCCAATACTAAATATTTCTTCAGCATATGTATCGCATTCAATAGCATTAGGTACACCATTAGGCCATAATTTCATCGTCTCTTGTGCATAAGCGGTGGCAATAACTATACTTAATTGCGCAACAACAAAGAAGAACTTAATCATCGTCGTATCAATTTTATGACTAACAGAGTTATTGCAAGTAGAGCTGTTATTGTTGCTCCCACTGGCAAATCGAGGCTGAAGGCTATGACAAGTCCGCCAAGACTACCTACAATGGCAACTACCGATGAGAGTATCATCATCCCACCCATACTTTTGACAAAGATATTGGCTATGGCTTGAGGAATTGTAAATACAGACAATACTAATATTATTCCTACTGCCTTTATGGCCAAAACTAATGCAATAGCTACCAATATGGCCGTTACATTACCTATAATCTTCACATTCCAGCCAGTTATCGTAGCATACGAAGGTGAAAAGGCAGTATACATTATTGGACGATAAAATACAACTGACAATGTTATAGTTGTTACTGCCATTACTCCCAATGATATAATGTCGGCACTACTTACTGATAATATGTCACCAAACATAAATCCCATCAAATTTGAAGCATAGCCAGGTGTAAGGAACATAAAAATGACACCGACAGCCATACCAAGCGACCAAAGTATGGCAATAGCACTATCCTCGCGCACCTTACCATGTGTACCTAGTGCTTCGATACCAAGTGCAGTAAGTATTGCGAAAGTAAGCGCACCACCAATGGGCGACAAACCTAAATAGTGAGCTATACCTATACCTCCGAAACTTGCGTGTGTAATACCACCTGCCACAAATACCATACGTCGTGTAACAATATAAGTACCTATTATTCCTGCTATTACTGAAAGCATAAGCATTACTAATAGGGCATTGGTAATGAATTGATATTCAAAAAATGTATTCATCTTTTATCTCCTTCACCATCGCCAATGTGTAACTTATGAGTGCCCAACACACGATGTGGTATGGTGCCATGTGTTATTATCTCAATAGGACATTCATAGATGCGTAACATATCGTCGGATATGATATTTGTAGGATGATAATGCAACGTCTTATTGATACAAGCTATCGTTTTGACATATGACGATATAGTACCTATATCATGCGAAACCAACACAATAGCCATCTGTTTTGACAACTCAGGTATCAACCTATACAAATTCGTTTCTGCTACCTTATCCATATAAGTAACAGGTTCGTCAAGTATAAGCATATCTGGTTGTCCCATAATAGCTCGGCACAAAAAGGCTCGCTGACGTTGTCCACCTGATAACTCACCTATTGGCTTATCTTTTAAGTGCTCAAGCTGAGCAAACTTAAGCAACTCAACAGCTCGCTGACGTGTGTGACGTGATGGAAATAGGCGATTGCCACTTGTTTGTCCCGACAATACGACATCGATAACACTTATCGGGAACGATAGATCGATATTATTCACCTGTGGTAGATAACCTATTTTTAGATTCTCACGACGCTCAACATTGCCACTCTGTGGTTTTATTATGCCAAGTATAACGCGTAATATTGTAGTTTTACCACCTCCATTCGGACCTATGAAGGCTATAATATCGTTAGAATAGATGCTCAGATTTACGTTGCTAACAATGGTTTTCCCATCGTAACCTGCACAAACATTATTAAGGCTTATGAGTTTATCGTTATCCATCATACTCATCCCCCTCTATTGTGCTGATAGTGTACTAACTATGGTTTGCATAGTTAGCAACCAATCGTAGTTCTCTGGTGCAATACTTACCACCTTTGCCCCTATCATATCGGCCGCAGCTTGTGCCTTTTGTTCATCGTAACCTTGCTGAACAAAAACTATTTCTGCTCCATTGGCACGAGCTGTCTCTATGAGTTTCTGGTATGATTGTGGCGATGGTGCATTGCCATCTTTTTCTATTTCAAGTTGAGTCATATCATAGTCGCGAGCCAAATATGTTAGTGCTGGATGATAAATGACAAATGTTTTCCCAGCACCAATGGCCGACAACTGTTGGTCAAATGCATCAATATCAGACAAGAGAATAGCGAGTGCCGAATCGACATTAAATGAGGAAAGTGTACGTAACTCATTAGCCATATTTTGCACCATTATGCGAGTCTGCTTGGGCGAAAGCCAATAATGTGGATCGGTGTCGTGATGTGAGTGTGCTTCCGCTTTGTGATGCGCATCATCAGTACTAGTAACAAGGCTAATTCCTTTGTTCATATCCACCCATCTGACATTGCTAACACTTATCATTCGCTCTTTCCACGCATTTTCAAAGTCAAGTTGACCAATAGCAAAATAGACAATGGAGTTTGACAAACTCATCATCTGACTAGGACGCGGACTATATTCTGAGTGACCAACATTTTGTGGAATGATGACATTGACAGCTACTGTGCTATCGGCTAAACGGTCGACAAAATATTTCTCAACCGGTAGCGTTACCGAGATTGTCGGTTTGCTATCAGCTGCGGGCTTATGCGTACAACTTGCAATAAGCGCCACCAATCCCAAAAATGAAATATATTGTTTCATTTATAGCATCTCGATATTTTATGGTCAGATAAGGTCGTACACATCGTTCACATAGCTACGAGTAACAGGAATGTTTAGCGGAATTGGTGAGTCGAGCGTGACCATTATACCATCGTTTTTTTTCTCAAGCATCTTAATGTGCCGAGTATTGACCATATATGACTTATGACAACGAATGATACCTTGCGAACGAAGATCATTCTCGGTCTGTTTCATTGTGTTGCGTATCATCACCGACGACAATTTCTCGCCATCGCGGTAGTATACAACTATATAGTTATCAGCACCTTTGATATACATCAAATCTGATAGTTTTATGCTAAATTTTATATCTCCTTTATTATCAAAGAAATTGGTCATTACGAGTTTTTCAATCATTGGCTCGTCGGTAGTTGTATCAACAATTCCTGATGTCATTTTTAGCAATCGTCGGTTCTTGTCATCCCATGAAAAGTAGAGCCACAATACGCTATA
>JBGUYH010000097.1:0-9065 GCA_045118595.1 Bacteroidales bacterium
GGTGTTTACTGTGTTGCCATCCCATGTTATGTAGATGATGTGGTCGGTGGTGAGCCCATCGATGGTGTTGGCATCGGCATCGTAATCGGCTATCGAATTGTTAGCAGACTCGACAGACTCTTCATCAACATCATCATCGTCGTCATCATCATCGTCGCCAGTGGTAGTGGTCTGATTGTTTTCTGCGTATTCACTGTCGTCGGTATTGCAAGCCGACAAACATATTGCTATGGCTGTTATGAACAGCAAAATTTTATTTAGTTTCATGTTTTTATGTGTTTATAGGTTGATTTTGTAACTTATGCTCAGTGCATTGTGTGTATCGTCGTAGTTGCTATCAGAGTAGAATGTGTGTACATAACCCACTCCGAGTGCATTGTTTTTGTTGATTTTGATGTCGGTGCCAATCTCAAGTCGGCTCTTGTCGAGCGAAAATGAGTTGCCTAAGTCGTTGTATAGTTCGTACGAAACGTAAGGTGTAAAGCGCGATTCGGTTTTGAAGCCGAGAGCCATTTTGGTGCGTAGTGCATTGTCGGTTTCGGCGCTTTTGGTGTTGTTGTTCTTGAGTGTTATGCCATCATCGTCGTATTTTCTGATACTAACAGAGCTTTTGTGTGTGGCTTGATAGCGCAAACGCAAACTTGGTCGGATAATGCCCCATTTGCCTTTCACTTTAGCTCCGATGTAGAATCTATTTTTCAGGCGCCAATATTCGTCGTTGATGTTACCTTTTGTTGTGTATGAGGGTTCGTAGTGTGAGTCGATGAGTGTATATCCAGCGCCAATGGCGAGTATTTTTGTTGGTTTAAAGTCAACCGAAACTCCTATTGACCATCGGTTGAGTGAGCTAAGTCCGTCTTGTGTGCGTAAGCCAACATCGAAACCTAAGTCCCACTTTTTTCCTAAGCTCTTTTCTAATTCGGCATTAGCCCATAGTCCGAAGTCGGTTGGTGCAGTATCCACCTTTACTTGTGCAATGGCAATGTTAGCCAATAGGGCACAAGATGTTGCTAATATTGTTCTCTTTAACATGATAGTGCTCTGTTGTGATGATTAGTTTTCTTTAGGTAATTTGGTCAGATGCTCGAGTGTAGTATCTGAAGGAGAGTTCTCGTTAGCTTCGTAGCTAATTCGTAGCATAGCCATGTCGCGTAGGAAGTCGATGTGTCCTATTTCAACGTCAGTTATGTTAAGCCCCGTGCGAGCCTTGAGGTCGGCAATGAGATTGTTAAGATTGTCAGGGGTTATCTTCGTAATGTCGTCGTACATAATGAGTTTTTGTCTTGTGTTGGTAATGTTGAGTTCGCAGAGCCAAACGGTGGCAATGGTTATTGTGTCGACGGTAATGAGTTCTATGTAGCTATCGCCCAAAGCGTGAACCACAGCGAGGCATATGATGATGAAAAGATAGGTCATTTCTCGCACAGGCATAGAGTCGGTGCGGTAGCGCATTACCGACAAAAGACCAAACAAGCCCAATCCTACGCCCATTGTGGCTTTGCCTCTCTCCATGCTCATCATGAAGAATATGAGTATGAATATGGCTACGCTCATTAGAACGAAGGTGAAAAAGAAGTCGCGGCGATGACTCTTTTGGTAGTAGAGCCATCGGCTGAGGATGATTGTTACAATCATGTTGAACCCAAATCGGGTGAGTAGTTCGATGATGCTATCGATAGAAAAATCTGCTACTGTTGCTGCTGCACTTAATGCTTGTATCTCTTCCATGTGAGTATGAATTTGTTGTGTGTATGTTGCTTGAATGATAAAAAACTATGTTATGCTGCCCAATGATGTGTGCTAACAAAGGGTAGTGGTATGAGTTGTTTTCGGAGCAATTGTCGCATTTTTCTTTTCATTATGCCAATGGGCAGGGTGCCATCGGTTAGTAGTGCTCCGTAACAATATTTGCTGAAACCATGCTTGCGAATGCGTTCTTTGTTGAGCCAATTAATTATGTGGCTATTTTGTCGCCCGTCACGTTTTACTTCAACCACCACTGTTTGTGAGAGGTGTTGTTCGGTTAGGCTCCGACAGTTGGTGAGCATAAGGTCAAGGTCGATGGTTAATCGCTCGGTTTGTTCGTTGTTGACGAGTGTGATGCGTTTGAATGAGTTGGTTACTGCAGGTTTAAGCGTTGCAGGGTTGTATTTGGCATGGTCTGACACATAGAGTGCAGCATCGGAGGTCAGACTTACATGGCATACTGGCGTTACTTCGATGCGTTGTTTCTTGGTGCGTCCCTTGTTATTCTTCTTTTTTATCTCGATAAATGTGAGATTAGACCCAATATAGGTTCGTACTCTAATTTTCTGACGTGTGGTGCGCCCTGTGGTATGAGCTCGTAGCATTTGCCAATCGTCGGTATCGAAATAGGTGGTGTGATACTCTATCAAACGTTCAGAGTTGGTCTCTTGTATCCGATAGTGGTTACGAGCAAAATGAAGCAACTGTATAAGTTGACTCAAGCTGATAACATACTTAGTATCAGTTCTGTTCATCAGTTTAACTCCACTCATTTCTTCCAGAGTGATAGGTCTGAATTGTGATACTTCGGTATATATTGGCAAAAGATGATTTTCCATATCGTCTGATAATGTTTCTGTTGCAAGTATACGCCTAACACATCTACATCAGCAAAACAGTTCAACGAACAACCGACTTTTGTCAGTATTAACGGCTTTTTTTATGGTGTTAATTATTGATATGAAACTCTTATAATGTTGTTGTTTACTATATTTGCTTGCTTTTTATAAACGCATGAAGTATGAATAAATTTTACTCTATTTTTCTATTTTTATTGTTATCGGTATATGCAGTAGCTCAAGAAGTTGAGTATCCGTGCGATAGTTACATTGCTAAATGGAAATTCGACAAGGCTGAAGAAAAACTAACCAAGGCTCTCACCAAAGAGCCCGATGCTACTGTTTATTATGCAGCTGCAATGCTCTATTCAACCAAGACCTTTGTTAATTACAATCCTGATAAGGCCTATGGTTTTATGCTCAAATCGCAAGATGCGTATGGCAGTGTTGAACCCAAGAAACTCGAAAAGCTCAACAAGCGCGGCTACAACGACGATATGTATGCTCAAGCCTATGTCAAACTTGCACAACTTGGTCTCGAGCAAGCCGACAAGGCTAACACTGTTGATGACTACGACCATTTTCTCGATTATTATAAGCACTCCAATGCCGACCAAAAAGCAGAGGCAATCAACAAACGCAATGCTTTAGCTTTTGCCGAGGCACAACAACAGAAGTCGGTAGAGGCTTACAATGCTTTTTTGCAGAAATATCCGCAAGCCAAAGAGGTGAAGCAAGCCGTCAAAGAGCGCAACGCTTTGGCATATACTGAGGCCGACAAGTTGGGTACGCTCGATGCCTACAATGAATATGTATCAACCTATCCTGATGCCGACGATACTCCTAAAGCATGGGAGAATATCTATCGCCTTGCCTACAACGAAGTGCAGCGCATCAATACAGAACAAAGTTATTGGGACTATGCTCGCACCTACCCCAAGAGCCAGTATGCTGCCATTGCCACCGAAAAGGCTACTCAAATGCAATATTTGCGCGAAACAGCTAAAGGCGATTTCGATACATATCGTAAGTATATTGAAACATATCCCAACAACACTAAGCAAGTGGCAACGGCTCAGCTGTCGATGTTCGATTTGCTAAAAGTTAGTCACAACATAGAACAACTCAACTATTGTGAATCGCATTTTGATGGAGCATTGCGCGATTCATGTCTGTACGTTCTTCACGATATATATGTAGAAGATGCGTCGATGGACCAATTGACTAACTTCTACGATCGATACGATTTTAGCAATGTTTGCGATGCCTTACATCAACTCAAGCAGCACGATATGTCGCTGAAAAATATTCTGTCGTTTGGCACACAAGATGAGTTTATCAAAGCGGCAGCTCCATACCGTGTGGCATTCAAAACATTGTGCAAAACGATAACGCCTGATTTGGAGAAGAAAAACTACACCAAAGCAGCACAAACAATGCGCAAATATGCTTCCAATTTTGGCGATGACCCATGGTTCAATTCTTTGCTTGGCGTACTCGAAGCACCAGCCGACAAAACCGTGAAGGTTAATAATATTGGCTCAAATATAAACACATCAAAAGGAAGTGAGTATAGCACCACTGTGTCTGGCGATGGCAAGACATTACTATTCTGTGGTCGTGAACGACGCGATAACATGGGTGGTGAAGATATATTCATATCAACTAAGCGCAATGGTGCGTGGACTAAAGCAAAACTCTTGCCCGACCTCAACACATCGATTGGAAACGAAGCACCAGAGTCACTCTCTGCTGATGGTACCAAGCTATTTATGTTCAAAGCAGGTAAAGAATATATATCGCACAAGACGCAGACAGGTTGGACCGAACCAGAAGCTTTGTCTGACAACATAAATTTTGACAGCTGGCAAGCCGATTGTATGATTTCGAGCGATGGACGTGCAATACTTTTTACTTCGCGCCATAAGACTGACCATGAACTTAGTTTGTCGGAAAATATCTTCGTGTCGCTTCTCGATGAAAATGGAGAATGGGGTGCGCCTATCGATCTTGGTCCAACAATCAACACACCTTTTTGCGACCGTGCACCACTTCTTCACCCTGATATGAAAACACTCTATTTCTGCTCCGAAGGACATGGTTCTATTGGTGGCATGGATGTGTTCAAATCAACACGTCTTCGCGAGGATAGCTGGACCGAATGGAGTGAGCCCGTTAGTTTGGGAAAGGAGATAAACTCATTAGAAGACGAGTGCTGGTATGAGATTTCGACCGATGGTAAAGTGGCATATTTTTCTAAGAATGTAAACGATAACCACGACATATTTTGGCTCAATTTACCCGAAAAAATGCGTCCGAACCCAGTAGCTACAATTAGTGGTCATCTCACCGACCCTCATGGCAAACCTGTTATGGCTGAAATAAAATGGGAAGACCTTGAGCAACACGAAGTTATTGGTCAGTCGCAAACCGACCCCGAAGATGGCTCGTTCTTTATTATCTTGCCAATGGGTCGCAATTATGGCTATTTCATCGACGATGATAAATACTTCCCACTTTCGAACAATCTTGACTTAAGCAAGAAAAATGAGAATGTAATCATTGAAAATGAGCTCAAAATTGCTACGTTGGAGCAGATGGAAAACGAGAATATACCTATGCCGCTCAACAACCTCTTCTTCAACACTGGCGATTCAACACTGCTTCCCATATCAACAACTGAGCTTGAACGTGTGGCCGAACTTATCAAGAAGATTGGTAAAAGGGTAGAGATTGGCGGACATACAGACAACACAGGTGACAAGGTACGCAATCAGTTTCTGTCTGAAGCGCGTGCAGTGGCTGCCAAAAACTTCCTTGTATCGGTAGGGTGCGATGAAAGTAAAATAACTACCATAGGCTATGGCGATAGTCAGCCTATTGCCGATAACAAAACTGCCGATGGTAGGCGCAAGAATCGTCGTATCGAGATAAAGTTTTATTTTTAGGCATAAAATAAAGAAGCGCTTACTAATGGGTAGGCGCTTCTTTTTTATTTTGAACGTTGCTTATAACGTGTTCCAAATGAAACGTTGGTGCTTATGTTTTATCCTCTCAACTTTTGCAAACGCTTATTGCGCTTGAGTTTTTTAACGCTTTCGATGTAGCTTATTATACGGCGCAAAATGTCGAAATAGAGTGTAACATAGAGCATGGCACCAACCAACCAAATAAACATTATGTTGTAGAGTGGTGTGGGTATTTTGAATTGTGCCAATCTCTTATACGGAGCATAGAAGTGAGCTCGTCCCCAATGATTTTCTGGTACGTTAAATATTGGTTGTTTCTTGCGCACCATCAAGTCAGGGTATGTTGTTATTTGAGTGTAATCGTGTTTGTTGAGTGCCAATGTATTGAGCGCTTCATTGGTGTATCGTTTTTTGAAGCTAACAAGGGCATCGGTGTTCCCCAATGTTGCAGCCAAATGCGAACTGATACTGTCGAGTTGGCTATTGTACTGTTCAAACTGTTTTGAATAGCGTTCTTTTTGCAAATCGAGTTGCGACTTTACAAAGCTATGGCTTGTTGCATCGTATGTTGGCGAGAGCACCATTTGCAGCAGTTTGGGGTATTTCTTTAAGCGTGTCGATGCTAATTTGCTCATTTCGGTGAAGAGCAAGACCGAGGCTTGTCTTAACTCATCGCTACCACTAAGGCGTAGTGTTTCGCAACGGTCGTTGAGTTTGTACAATTCAGGTATCCATGCCGACGTGGCGTATGAGGCATCGCTACGTTTTTGCTCAGCATAGAAGAATTGTTTTTCGTATTCGTTGTTTTTGAATTGATAAACAGCTAATGCTTCGTAGGCCCATCGCGATACCATAAGGTCGCCAGTATGTGGTACGAATTCGCGGTGCGAGATTGCAGGGTGTAACTTATCGAAGCTAACCATTGTGCCACTGAAGAGCAATTGAGGTACAAGCACAAGAGGTATCGATATGTATATCGACACAGCACTATTCAGACCACTACTGATGTTAAGTCCTAATAATATGGCATGAGCGAAAGTGGAGAAGAGTATGGCCCAATAGCCCCACCACATACCTTCTATTTCGAGCACAGCATTGCCAATGAGAACAAGGCACAACGATTGTACGGCTGCAACAAGCAAGAGATTGACAATCTTACTATTAAGGTATGCTGAGCGACTAAGGTTGAGGAATTTCTCGCGCATCAGTAGTTTGCGATCTTTTATCATCTCTTCGGCGCTTACGTTTAACCCCACAAATATCGATACCACAACGCACATAAAAAGGTATGTTGGTATGTTACTATTTGAGAAGAACGAATACTCACCTAAGTTATTGATGTAGCGTGTGGCAAACGACAATAGCAAAGCTAAAATTGGCACTTCAAGTATGTTGATGAGCAAATACTGTGTGTCTTTTAGTTTTTTGAGAGCGTCGCGCATGAGGTATGTCTTAAACTGCTCCCAACGTCCTGGTATGTTGTATAAGTTAGATGGTAATTTCTCTTTTTGTACACGCTCTTTGTATTTCCAATCAAACGAAGCTTCAAACTCATCGCAATATTGTTTGTACCACTCCTCGGCACTCACTTTACGCTTGCGTATGAGTTTGCCATAGGGGTCAACCATGCGAGCTTCCAATATGCGTAGTGGTTGCTCGGTTTTGACGTTGCCACATGTGTAGCATTCGCGTTCTTCAGGATTAACGTAGTGTGCTTTGCGTTTGAAGTAGACAATAGCATTCATAGGGTTGCCATTGTACACAATGCGTCCGCCTTGATCTATGATGAGCAACTTGTCAAGTAGCTTATATATGTCGCTATTAGGCTGATGTATGTTGATGATTACAAGTTTGCCCTTCAGCACTTGTCGCTTGAGCAGCATCATAACTTTCTCAGAGTCGAGCGACGAGAGTCCCGATGTTGGTTCATCAACAAATAGTACCGATGGTTCGCGCATTAACTCGAGGGCTATGTTGAGGCGTTTGCGCTGACCGCCACTTAATATCTTGTTAAGCGGGTCGCCAACTTTCAAATCGCGAGCCTCTACAAGGTCGAAATCGTTGAGGGCTCGTTCTACTAATTGCTCTTTCTCGTGCTGTGTCTTGTCGCTAAATACTAATCGGGCATTGAATAATAGGTTCTCGTACACCGTGAGCTCTTCGTTGAGCATGTCGTCTTGTGGCACGTAACCTATTACGCCTTTGAGTGCTTCTTTGTCGCGATGTATATCGTAGCCGTTGATGGTTATGCTACCATGACTGAGCTTATAGTTGCCGTTCATGGCGTTGAGCAGTGTCGATTTGCCAGTGCCCGAACCACCCATTATGCCAACTAATTGTCCGCTCTTACCCAAAAAGCTAAACTTGTGTATGCCAATGTTGGTGTCGTTAAATTTATACTCAATATCGATGGCTCGATAGATGATGCGACCATGATCTTGGCGAGTGATAAATTTTTCGGCTATATGACCATAATAGACGGCTTTGACTTGCGATGTATTGATAACCGAACCAGGCTCCATCGGATAAACCTTGCCCATCTCAACTTTGTGCCCGTTGAGATATAGGTTTCGCTCACCACTATATTTGAACATAAACATATTGGTTGAGCGTACATGGAGCACCCACACATCGATGCGTTGCTTTGAATTGTAGATGTGTTTTACATCGGGATGAGGTTTCTCTGGTGTTCCACTAATGATGAGCAGACGTGTTTTATCAACAATCCACAGCGGACCTTGCAGAACGAATGTTTTTAGTGCCCAATAGTCGTCGGGTGGAATGCGTAAGTTATCGGCAAGAGTGTCAACAAATAACTCTTCGTCTTGGCTTATTTCTGGTTTGAGTATGTAGTTGAGTAGCGATGTTAAGATGAGTATCTTGGCATCGATGTCGATTTCGAGATTTACTTGTTGGCATATAGCTGTCATTTTCGACAAATTGTCGGTTGTTTGTCGGTTGGCAGCATCGTCACCTTCGGCTATATTGCCATGAAAACGATTGAGATAGTAGTCGTAACGAAGCAAAAACTGGTTAACATATTCAGAGTTGAATTGTCCCGATAAATACTCGGCCACTTTTTGTCTGCCTTCGCCTTCGGCTGTATGCTTCACATCGGTGAGCAAAGCGAATAACTGCATTAGTGCTTCGAGTAGTGCTTCTGACATTTTTCTTGATTGAGATTTTTTATCGACGCACAAAGATAAGATTTTAATTGTGAATTATGAGTTGCAAAATGAGAGTTAGATAAGCAAAATGGCTATGGATGACACACATTTTTGCGCAATATTTCTGTTTCCTATTTTTATTGTCTGTAATTTTGTGTCGTTTTCTCACAAAATCACTAAAATAATGAAAAAACTAAACTCAATTTTAGTTTTGCTTTGGGTTGCAATTGCCGTCATTGCTGCACCATTCAACCGCGAAGCATATTACAGCAGTGCTAATGGTAAGAGTGGCGAGGCTCTCCGACAAGCATTGGCCGAGATTCTGAATCAAGGCAGAACAGTTA
>JBGUYH010000098.1:0-2968 GCA_045118595.1 Bacteroidales bacterium
ACTATCGAGTATAACCAACTGGATGGAGATGCGTTAATTTCTTGAGTTTGTCGTAATCTGCAGCTAAAAGCAAGACTCCCCAAAACAGAAATGAAAGCGCAACAAAATGACATAACGAATGTGCAAGGCAAATTCCTTACTTTTAGCAACAGAGTCTGTTCAAAAATTTGAAGATATGCCCAATTTTTATGCATCAGAAACACTCATTAAAGAACAATAAGTATAATTTTGCAACTAAAAATCAGAACAAGTCGTTAAAAAACACAAACAGCATTACTCCTCAAACATTATTTCAGTAACTTAGTGGGCTTTTTCGGATAAGCTATGAGACAACTAAAGATAACACAGACAATCACAGTACGAAACGACACGCTCGATAAGTACTTACAGGAAATCAGCCGCGAACCATTGGTTAATGTTGACGAAGAAGTTGAACTAGCTCAACGCATACGTCAGGGCGACCGAGCAGCACTTGAACGCCTCGTCAAAGCAAACCTCCGATTTGTGGTTTCAGTAGCTAAGCAGTACCAAAATCAAGGACTCTCGCTACCCGACATTATCAACGAGGGAAATTTAGGATTGATAAAAGCAGCAGAAAAGTTTGACGAAACACGTGGTTTCAAATTCATCAGCTACGCAGTATGGTGGATTCGCCAATCGATTCTGCAAGCATTGGCCGAGCAATCACGTATTGTGCGTTTGCCACTCAACCAAGTAGGTTCGCTTAACAAAATCAACAAAGCATTCTCTAAGTTTGAACAAGAGAACGAACGACGTCCGTCGCCAGAAGAACTCTCAGAAGAACTCGACATTCAGCCAGAAAAGATTGCCGACACACTGCGAGTTTCAGGACGTCATGTATCAATGGATGCTCCATTTGCAGATGGTGAAGAGAATAGCCTTTTGGATGTATTGGTTAACACTGACTCACCTAATGCCGATCGTGCACTCATCAACGAATCACTCTCGACAGAAGTTGACCGTGTATTAGCTACATTGGGCGACCGTGAACGTGACATTATTCGCTATTTCTTCGGCATAGGAGTGCAAGAACTTACACTTGAAGAGATAGGCGAACGTTTCGGACTAACTCGCGAACGTGTGCGTCAAATAAAAGAAAAGGCCATACGCCGTTTGCGTACTAACACACAAACCAAATTGCTCAAAGCATATTTGGGATAGTAAATTAGATAAATAACATTCACACGAGGCTGCCTGAAAAAGACAGCCTCTTTTAGTTTTCAGTGAAAAATAACTACCTTTGCACGATTTATCGAAAAACTTATGAAGTACGGCTGTAAATACTGGCTCTACCAGCCATATAAATGGTTGATTGTCATTCCACTATTTTTCACGGAAACACTATTTTTTACCATTTATATTTTTTTAATATCAACATTTTCACATCGCTTAGCTTTCTACGGCGGTGTATGGTGGGCAAAAGTAATGCAATGGCTCACTCCTATGCCCGTTAAAGTTATTGGAAGAGAAAATATTGACCCAAAACAGTCATACATCATAGTATCAAATCATCAAAGCGCCTCCGACATTGTAGCCATCTATGGTAGCATTGGTATACAATTTCGTTGGATATTGAAACAAGAGCTTCGAAAAGCACCTTTATTAGGTATTGCTTGCGAAAAAATGCAACATATTTTTATCGATCGTTCTTCGGCTCGTGCTTCATATAGAAGTATTCAGAAAGCTAAAGAAATACTCACCAATGGAACTTCGGTAGTTATCTTTCCAGAAGGAACTCGCAGCAAAACAGGTAAAATGGGCACATTCAAACACGGAGCTTTCAAAATGGCTTTTGAGCTTGGATTACCAATACTACCCATCACTCTCAATGGCACCCATAGCGTGATGAGTGGTGGATTGGAGACACTCATATACGGTCATAGTGAAATGGTAATACACAAACCTATCGACACTATGCGCTACAAAGATAATCGCGACGAACTGATAGAAGTAACACGCGCTGCCATAATGAACGGCTTGCGCACACAGGCATAAATTCACAACATACAGAAGAAAAAGGCATGGCATTCCTTGATGAAATAAGACGTAGGCGTACATTCGCTATTATAAGCCACCCAGATGCTGGTAAAACAACGCTTACCGAAAAATTGCTTCTTTTTGGTGGCGCCATACACGTAGCTGGTGCTGTTAAATCTAACAAAATAAAAAAGACAGCAACATCTGACTTCATGGAAATCGAGAAGCAGAGAGGTATATCGGTAGCTACATCGGTTATGGGTTTTGAATATGATGGCTACAAAGTCAACATACTCGACACACCTGGTCACCAAGACTTTGCTGAAGATACATTCCGCACACTCACTGCTGTTGATAGTGTTATCATAGTTATTGATGCAGCCAAAGGCGTAGAAACACAAACGCGCAAATTGATGGAAGTATGCCGTATGCGCAACACACCAGTAATGGTATTCGTCAACAAACTCGACCGTCCTTGCAACGACCCATTCGACATCTTGGACGAAATAGAGAAAGAACTACACATCAAAGTTCGACCACTATCATGGCCTATTGGTAATGGCGAACTATTCAAGGGCGTTTATAATCTCTACGAACAAAACTTATATCTCTTCCAAGCATCGAAACAAACAGTTGAAGAGGGACAAGACATAGACGTTAATAGTCCAGAACTCGACAAGCAAATAGGCGATCGAGCAGCCTCACAACTACGCGAAGAGTTGGAACTATGCGATGGTGTATATCCTGAATTTAATGTTGATGACTATCTGAAAGGCGAAGTAGCTCCTGTATTCTTTGGTTCGGCACTCAACAATTTTGGTGTTCGAGAACTATTACATTGCTTCCTTAAAATAGCTCCACAGCCACAACCATCCAAGGCAGAAAGCAGAATAGTAAATCCAGAAGAAGAAAAGTTTACTGGTTTTGTATTCAAGATACACGCCAATATGGATCCAAATCACCGCAACCG
>JBGUYH010000099.1:0-5788 GCA_045118595.1 Bacteroidales bacterium
CTATTTTGAGTAAAAATTGGCTAATTTTATAAACAAATATACCAGTATTTATAATATTGTGAAAATTAATATAAGTATACTACTATTTTTAGCATTTACCACGCAATTATCATTTTCGCAAGTATTTTCAACAACAGCGAAGATTAAAAATGTTGTAAGTGCTGATACTGTTTATTGGTTTGCCGATTGGTCGCAGGCCATTGTTAAAGCAGAGGCTAATGATAATGATGCAACAATAGAGTGGTATGCCTTTGATAGTGAGAAGTTGGAATATTCTGACTTGATAAAGACAACAAAAGGTAAGCAAGATAGTCAAAATTTTAGCTCGGCAGGAGGTTATAAATGTCAGATAACAAGTAAAGGGAATACTTCATCAGTTTGTTTCTGGGTTGATGTGCCAACTATAGCGAACCTTGAAATGTCGATTGATTCTGTTTATTGTGATGGTATGGATGTTTCGTCACAAGTAGTGGCTGAACCTACTAAAGTCTATAATAGTGCATTGGCAGAATGGACGCAGATGGCACAGAAAATTATATATAATTGGTATGTTGCCGATACATTGCAATTAACAACAAATGTAGCTCATGTTACACTCGAATCGCCAATGGACGATACAACAATAAAAGTTGTAGCTATAAATCAAATGGATAATAGTATCGCAGTAATTGATTCTGTTTCAAGTTATGGAGTTAGAGCATTGTATAGCTATTCAGAACGTGAACGTGATGTAGATAACGAAATAACAACAAGTGGTTCATATTCAGCACCAGCTGAAATAGAGTTTAAAAATAATTCGAAGGGCAATGTGACTGTATGTGAATGGGTTATGGGCGATGTCTCTCGATTATATGAAAAAAATCCAGTTTACTCATTTCAAACATCAGGAACATATAAAGTTGTACTTGTAGTTACTGATGAAATCACAGGTTGCAGCAGTGTAGATTCAACATTAGAACTAACAATAACAGATGCTTTTTTGGGGTTTCCACAAATATTCACACCCAATGGCGATGGGGTAAACGATGAGTTCAGACCTGCGTATAAGTCATTAAAGAGTTACGATATAAAAATATACAATCGTTGGGGACGACGAATATATCATTCAACCGATCCTTCAACTGGTTGGAATGGCAAAGAAGGCAATGCAGATGCAGCCGAAGGTGTTTACATGTATGTGGCCGAGGCTATTGGTTTTGATAAAGGAGTGACGATAAAGAAACATGGTTCAGTAACTCTGGTTAGATAGAAGAAGATTATGGCGCAAGATGTTTTTTCAGTTCAAGAACAAGAAGATCAAGCACGCAATCAAGTACTTGACCTCATAGCTCAATGTCCTCGATGTCATCAGAAAGAGGAAGATGTTCAGATGATACGCAAAGCCTTTGAGTTGGCCAATGATGCACACAGAGGTATGAAGCGCAAGAGTGGTGAATTGTACATATTTCACCCCGTTTCAGTTGCTCGAGTAGTGGCTGACGAGATAGGTTTAGACGCCAAGAGTGTAGCAGCAGCACTATTACACGATGTAGTTGAAGATACAAGTATAACGCTAGGCGATATAGAGTCGCTATTTGGTTCGAAAGTAGCTGGTATTGTTGATGGCTTAACAAAACTCGCAGGTGTTTTTGATCAATCAGCATCGTTGCAAGCTGAGAATTTTAGAAAATTGCTTGTGTCGATGATAGAAGATGTGCGAGTGATTCTGATAAAATTAGCCGATAGATTGCATAATATGCGCACATTATCGTCGATGCCAGAACATAAACGCTATCGTATTTCGGCTGAAACACTATATATATATGCACCATTGGCTCATCGCTTAGGCTTATTCAACATAAAAACAGAACTTGAAGACTTGAGTCTAAAATATGAGCATCCGCAAGAGTATGCAGAGATAGAAGAGCGTGTGAAGCAGAGTTGGGGAGTATATCAGCAAGTTATTGATAGCGTTTCTGTTCCCATACGTGAGCGTCTTGAGGCACAAGGCTACGAGTATACACTAAAGGCACGACCGAAGTCAATCTATTCAATATGGCACAAAATGAAGACTAAGAATGTGCCGTTTGAAGAGATATATGACATATTCGCAATGCGTATCATATTCAAACCTAAAGAGGGTATATCAGAGAAGTCGCAATGCTGGAACATATATTCAGTTATAACCGATCTCTATCAGCCCAAACCCGATCGTTTGCGCGACTGGGTTAGTACACCCAAATCGAATGGATATGAGGCATTGCATACCACAATAATGAGTCCTGGAGGACGATGGGTAGAGGTGCAGATACGTTCAGAACGTATGAACGATATTGCTGAGCGTGGTTTTGCAGCACATTGGAAGTACAAAGAGAATGGTAAAGAGAGTGAAATAGACAATTGGCTAAAGAGTATTCGCGATATGCTCGAAAATGCAGAGTCGGATTCAATGGAATTCCTTGACTCCGTAAAATTGAATCTCTTTTCACAAGAAATGATGATTTTTACCCCGAAAGGTGAGGTAAAAGTGATGCCTGTTGGTTCTACAGCTCTTGATTTTGCTTTTGAGATACATACAAAACTAGGCTATCATTGTATAGGTGCAAAGGTAAATTATAAGTTAGAGCCTCTCAGTCATGAACTAAAGAGTGGTGATCAAGTAGAGATAATAACTTCTGACAAACAAACGCCTAAGTATGAGTGGATTAATTTTGTTACAACAGTTAAGGCGAAAGCTTGTATAAAAGAAATATTTCGTGAAGAACGTCGTGAGTTTATCGTTACAGGTGAAAATGTTTTGACTGATGAGTTGCAAAAGCGAAAATTATCAATAAATGCGCGCATACTCAAAAAGTTAATGCGCACCTACCATGTTACCTCGCGTGAAGAGTTGTATTTTCAAATAGGCAAAGGCACTATTAATCTTGATAATATAGAAAAAGCACTTACACAAAAATCGACGAGTAAGTGGGTGAAAATGTGGCGATTAACATTTGGCAAGAAGGGTAGTGAATATGAAGATTCTGACGAGAAAGAGGCAATAGGAATGCCCAATGATAAAAAAATTGTGCTAACAGATGAAGCTGAACGTCAGTTTACAACAGCGCCATGTTGCAATCCAATACCAGGTGATGATGTAGTTGCTTATGTTGATGATGATGACACATTGGTGCTTCATTCGCGCCGATGTCCTGTTTGTCTGAAATTAATGTCGAGCCGCGGAAATCGTATTATATCGGCGCAATGGGAATCACACAAGGTTTTGTCGTATTTGGCTATCATAGAGTTGTCGGGTATCGACCGACAGAGCTTGGTGAGCGATGTGACTAAAATAATATCGATGGAGCAAAAGGTGAATATGCGTTCTGTGCATTTTGAAAGTCACGATGGCGTGTTTACTGGTAGCATTTATTTATACATATATGATGTTTCAGATTTGCAAACTCTTATAGATAAGTTATTGAAAGTTAAGGGAGTATATAATGTAATACGCAAAGAACGTAGCGAAATAAATTGATGTTCTTTGGTCTTTTTGATAAGATATAGATATGAAATTTGAATTACAACACACAGACCCAAATTCATCGGCACGAGCAGGAAAAATAACAACTGACCATGGCGAAATACTGACACCTATTTTTATGCCAGTAGGCACAGTTGGTTCAGTGAAAGGTATTCACTTTAAAGAAGTATCCGATGATGTTAAGGCTCAGATAATTTTGGGCAATACATACCACCTCTATTTGCGTCCAGGAACAGAAGTGCTGAAGGCTGCTGGAGGATTGCACAAATTTAATGGTTGGGATAAGCCCATATTGACCGATAGTGGTGGTTTTCAAGTATTTTCATTGGCCGAGAACCGAAAGTTGACAGAAGAGGGTGCAACATTTCGTTCACATATTGATGGCTCGAAACATCTTTTTACTCCAGAGAAAGTTGTTGATATTCAGCGTATTATAGGTTCTGATATAATGATGGCATTTGATGAATGTCCTCCTGGTAATTCTGATTATAAATATGCATCAAAGTCGCTCGATTTAACATTGAAATGGTTAACTCGTGGATTGAAACATTTTGATGAGACAGAACCATTATATGGTCATTCGCAAACATTTTTTCCCATAGTTCAAGGGGCAGCCCATCGTGATTTGCGTATAAAATCGGCTGAGTTTATCGCCAATTTGCAACGTGAAGGTAACGCTATCGGAGGTTTAGCTGTAGGTGAACCTACCGAAGTGATGTATGAGATGGTGGAATTGGTAAATGGTATCTTACCCAAAGATAAACCACGTTATTTGATGGGTGTAGGAACACCGGCTAATATATTGGAAAATATAGCATTAGGTGTTGATATGTTCGACTGTGTGATGCCAACACGTAATGGTCGCAATGGTATGATATTTACGCAAAACGGCATTGTTAATTTGCGTAACGAGAAATGGCGTATGGATTTTTCTGAACTCGATCCTGATGGAACTTCGTTTGTTGATCATCGTTACACAAAAGCGTATGTACGTCATCTATTCATTGCTGGAGAAATGCTCGGACCACTTATCGCAAGTCAGCATAATATAGCATTCTATTTATGGCTTGTAGGTGAGGCGCGGAAGCATATTATTGCGGGTGATTTCCGAGAATGGAAGGATGTGATGGTTAAACGAGTAACAACTCGAATCTGATATAGCAAACACCGATTGAAAAGTCGGTGTTTTTTATTTCTCATATAAATGTTGTGCAGTTTGAGAAATAATTTTTATTTTTTTGCCAATAAAAAACATATTCGTATTACTATGAAAAAATTCATATTTGGTATTCTCACATTATTAGTGCTTGTAGGCTGCGGTAATAGCAATTCTCAACAAATAAACTCTCAGCAAATCTCTGATTATAAGTTTCTTGATAGCAAAGAGAAAAGGTTTGACAACTTTCAAATTTATTGGCTAAAAGACAACGATGGAGAGAGAACGTTTCCGTATGAACTTTTTGGCGAAGTTGATGAAAATGTAAAAAAAGCCGTTAATATGCCAGATGGTTTATCTTCATCAATAAGTGCTTATCTGCTAAAAAGTAATGGTAAAAATATCCTTTTCGATTCTGGATTGGGAGTTAAAGCGGGAGGTCTGCTCTTATCACAACTTTCTAATATCGGTATTACACCTGAAATGATTGATTATGTATATATTACACATTTTCACGGAGATCATATAGGCGGAATGTTAACTTCAGAAGGTGAAAAAGCATTCCCCAATGCCGAAGTTTATGTATCGAAGTTGGAAAAAGAGTCAGAACTTGGAAAATCAGACCAAGCAGTTGCAATGTTGGAAAAGTATTCCGACAAACTTCACATTTTTAATTTTGGCGACAAACTTCCGGAAGATGTTTTGGCGTTGGATGCAGTAGGCCACACTCCCGGACACACTGTATTTCAGAAAGATAACCTGATAATTATCGGCGATTTGATTCACGGACTTGCATTGCAGTTGCCACATCCCGAATATTGTGCAAATTTTGACGCAGACAAAGAAAAAGCCGTTGCATCACGCAAACGCATTCTTGATTATGCAAAACAAAACGATCTGATAATCTGCGGTATGCACTTGCCATTTTAAAGTTTTCTTACATTAAATAATGCTTTCCTCTATGCACAATGTAATGCATGGAGGTTTTATTCGCATTAACTTATACTCCTTCGACTTAGTATCATCTATTAATATCATCAAGAAAGAATTTGCAGTCTCTTTTGCAACTACAATTACACTACTAAAAATGAACCAAAAATCAATCCCCACAATCGCTTTATGCCTCTGTG
>JBGUYH010000100.1:0-10356 GCA_045118595.1 Bacteroidales bacterium
TCAAGTTTTGTAACTGCTAATGCATTAACTTCTGTTGCAAGTGTAAACTGCTTAACTTGCTCAAAAGCATTCTGTCCTGTTGAACCATCGATAACTAAAAGAACTTCGTTAGGAGCTGAAGGTACTATTTTCTTCATCACATTCTTTATCTTCGATAATTCGTTCATCAAATTTATCTTATTGTGCAAACGACCAGCAGTATCAATAATAACGACGTCGGCACCTTGAGCTTTTGCAGACTGCAATGTATCAAATGCGACAGATGCTGGATCTGATCCCATCTGTTGTTTCACAATAGGGACGTCTACCCTATCAGCCCAAACTTGCAACTGCTCAATGGCTGCAGCGCGAAAAGTATCGGCAGCACCAAGCATTACTTTTTTACCTGCTTGCTTAAATTTGGCTGCCAACTTGCCTATTGTTGTTGTTTTACCAACTCCATTAACACCTACAACCATTATTACATATGGCTCGTTATTTTGTGGTGTATCGAAATCGCGAACACTACTTTCATCGTTTTCAGCTAACAAATTGGCTATTTCTTCGCGCAATATAGAGTTGAGCTCATCTGTACCCATATAGCTCTCACGTTTCACACGTTCTTGTATGCGCTCTATTATCTTCAATGTTGTATCAACACCAACATCGCTTGTTATCAATATCTCTTCCAAATTATCAAGCACATCGTCATCAACCTTTGTCTTTCCTACAATGGCTCGTGTGATGCGTCCGAGAATCGATTCCTTGGTTTTTGAAAGACCCTGCTCAAGAGTCTCTTTCTTTTCTTTACTTTTAAAAAGAGAAAATAATCCCATGTATTTGTGATATATATTTTCGCAAAAATAAGAAAAATAGCGCTATCTAACAAATCATATTATGCACTTGCTAATCACCTCGTTAAACTGAGCTCGATATCCATCGCCTATTGGTATTTGTGTACCATTGGGCATTGTAACCAAACTACGACTTACACCGCGAACAAACGACACATTAACTATATACGACCTATGTAATCGAACGAACTGATGTTCATCCAATTTTTGAGTCATCTCCTTCATACTCATCAATGTTAACACTGGTTTGGGTTCGCCATCCATATATATCTTGATATAATCCTTCATTCCTTCTATATAGACGATGCGCTGTTTATCTATTCGAACCAATTTGTATTCGCTCTTAACAAAGAAGAAATCATTCTCGTCAGAATTCTCCACATTCTGACTTTGAGCATTAGCTGCACTTGTCTCAAGTTCAATAAGTCGCTTAGCTTTGCCTGCTGCTTTTAAAAATTCGTCTTGATCAAATGGCTTTAATAAATAATCTATGGCATCAAGTTTAAACCCGTCAAGAGCATATTCTGGAAATGCTGTTGTAAAGACCACTTTGGGCAATGTTTTGGCCGATTGCAACGTCTTCATAAGTGTAAGACCTGACATACCTGGCATTTGTATATCGCAAAACAATAAATCAATATTACCTTTTGATATCATATCAAAGGCATCTTTGGCATTGCTACAACGACCAACAAGTTCAAGATATGGCGCTTGAGATACATAATCGGCAACCAAATCGAGCGCTAATGGCTCGTCATCAACCACAAGTGTATTAATTTTAACCACAGACGTTGTTTGTATTAGTAATTAAGTACATTCATTGATAAGCAAAGATATAAAAAATATGCGCAAATATGTATACTTAAAAACAAGGTGACGAGTTTACTCAAATTAAGAAACAGATAAACTTAACATTTCAGCATGTAAAAAAATATGGGTTATATTTTATTCAAAGTTTTATTTTATTTTCTTTGCACAACAACTCAGTATTGAACTATGTATAGCAAACAAGAAGCACAAGAAATTCGCCACTCTTTTTGGCACAAACTAGAAAGTAAAACACGCCGATTACCTGGTCAGAATGGGCGACCAATAAAGTGGATTTTCGATCGCACAGGCATAAAAGGTCTCGACCTTCGTTTTGATGTTAATAGGGAAATGGCTATGGTAGCTATGGAAATAAACCCTACCCAAAACGAAAAACTTGACAACTTATGGGAGAAAATGCTCAACTGTAAAAACTTGTTTGAACAAACATTTGGTGCACCGCTTACGTGGGAACGTGAATATGTGAAAGAAGCAGGCGATGTGTGCGCTAGAATATACATAAAAACAGATGGGAATATCTACGACAAAGAAAAATGGCCTGATATGATACATTTTTTGATAAGCAATATGTTAAACATGGAACGTGCATTCACCGAAGTGCAAGACTACCTAATCCATTTTTAAAATAACCAATAATGTCATTCTTTAGCGAAATAAAAGAGCTTGCTGAGATAATCAGACAAAACAAAAATTGGGCTATAAATGGCATTATAAACGCCATAACCACAATATATTACAGCATTTGTTTTCATCTAACAAAGATTATCGAACTTTGTCACAAACCAATCAATTTAGTTGTCGACATTGTCACAATAGTAGCATCTATTTGGTGTATTTGTAATATTGTATGGCAAATAGGGTTTGAAACAGAAGCAGAAACCAATACTCAACTTCTTATAGCCAATAGAAATATTATTGGTCTTTTTTCATTCGTACAGATATACAAACTATTAACATACATCCATGCAAATTCGTTCAGCCCATTACAAACATTGGGTAGAATGGTCAATACTCAGCCATTTCGAAAAGTTGCCAAACGTAGTTTAAAGCAAGCATTGGGAATATTATGGCGCAAGTTTATTAAACTTTTTTCCCCATCAGAGATATGGAAACATATCAAGCAACTATTTTGTTTCTTGTTTATTGGCAACAGAGTACCACTCGGTGAGGTAGCTTATTCTGTACTTACCTGCCTCTACTACTGGTATATGCCCGAATTTGGTGTAACATATGGCGATTGGCACGATATAGTTTGGCATCGATATACCATAACTATAATTGTCGCCATTATCGCGATGAACGAAATGCTACGACTTGGCATAACAATATTAGGACGCCATACAAGCCCAACTGCCCTATTCATCGGAAGTTTTTTAATAATAATAGCCATAGGTTGCGGACTACTTTTAATGCCCAAAAGTAACTATGGCAACCTAACCTTCTTCGATGCACTCTTCACATCTACATCGGCAGTATGCGTCAACGGATTATTAACAATTAACATACCTACTACCCTTACACCATTTGGACAAGGTATATTACTAATCCTCATACAAGTAGGTGGCATTGGAGTAATGACATTTACTTGTTTTTTTGCATTATCACTTACTGGACGAGCATCGCTACAAAATCGTTTCATAATAAAAGATCTTGTTAGTGCTGATAATATGACAAGTATATTTCAAACATTGAAACGCATTATGGTGGTAACACTAATAATAGAGGGCAGTGCAGCATGGGCCATATACCACTACATGGAAATGTACAACACCAATATGTCAACATACACACTCATATTCTATTCGATATTCCACTCTATATCAGCCTTTTGCAATGCTGGATTTTCTAACATCGATAGTGGTATGATGAATCCAGCTATTGTTAATCTCAAATCATTACAAATCATAATTGCACTAACAGTTATATTGGGTGGATTAGGATTTCCACTTCAATCGGCAGCTATCGACTGGTGCAAACATCATATAAAGATGTTTGTATACAAAATGCTAAACAGAAACTATAGCGATATTTTTCGCTCACGATTAATCAACGCAACCAATCGTATTGTGTTCTTTACACACATTGGTTTAGTAATTATTGGAACTATAATATTTCTAGCCACAGAAAGCACATATACCCAATCGGCATGTAGCTGGGATACACGTCTTTGTAATTCATTTTTCATGTCGGTATGCGCCAGAACAGCAGGATTCAATATTGTAGACCTCACACAACTCGGTCCACTAACGCTATTAATACTAACAGGACTTATGTGGATTGGTTGTGCACCACTATCCACTGGAGGTGGCATCAAGGTAACAACATTTGCCATATTTATACTCAACATACGCTCAGTACTTCGACGTCGCGACACCATCGAAGTATATGGTAGACAAATATCTGGACAATCCATTCGCCGAGCATTTGCCATAATAGGTCTATCAGGTTTCTTTATGCTCACATGCGCCATACTATTCAAAACATTCGACCCACAAATTGGCATGGCACGCTTAATGTTTGAGGCTAGTTCGGCTGTATATACTGGTGGTATGACACTCGATGTAACAACACATCTGTCGTTACCATCACAAATTGTATTGTTGCTTGCTATGTTTATTGGCAGAATTGGCATTTTATCGTTTGCACTTTGCTTTATCGAACCAGCACCAAAACAATACTACTCTTATCCTCACGAAAACGTAACTGTATAAAAATCAAGATATGAGATTCATAATAATAGGATTAGGCAATTTCGGCGCAAACTTAGGGGCTCGCTTGTGCGAAATGGGACACGAGGTTATCGGAATCGATAGTCGTGAACAAGTAGTGGAAGAATACAAAGATAGATTCACTGGCACTGTATGCCTTAACTCAACTGATGAATTAGCAATGCGAAGCCAACCAATAAAAGATGTTGATAGTGTTGTAGTTGCAATAGGCGAAGATTGGGCTGCATCGATACAAACTACTGCATTGCTAAAAAAATTGGGAGCAAAAAACATTGTTGGTCGTAGCTTATCGACACTTCATGAAACCGTCTTACATGGGTTAAACATCACAACTGTAGTCAACCCTGAAGCAGAAGCAGCTACAGCGATAGCAAACAAACTTGTATCGAACCGAGTTAAAGCCACATACAATTTAACAGATGATATGGCAATGTATGAAATAGAAGTACCTAACGATTTTTTGAATCAAACTCCAAACGATTGTCAAATGACAAGCAAATATGAGATGACACTCGTAGCCGTAAAACGCAAAACAATAAAGCAAAACATTATAGGTAAAGATATAGAAACACGTGTTGGGAAATACATTTTCAATGAGCCATATCACTTTGAAAAAGGCGACATAATGATAGTATGTGCCACACCTATTGGATTCAACAAATTTGCAGAGGCTTATTTGAAATAAAAAAGCAAGGGTTACTACTCTTAACTGAGTATTCCCTTGCTCTTTACCATATTTACCTACAGAACTTATTTCTTTTTTATCGCATAAACCGACTCTGCAATAGTTTTGTTGGTCGATACTGATTGTAATTCATATAATGTATAACTACCATCCGATTCAATCATATTTATGCTTTGAATTAGCATATTCGAACCATATTTGATTTCAACTTTCGCAACTCGACTTTGCCCTACTTTAAAATTATCAACATCAACCAAAACAATAATTGAACCATTTACCTCTTTTACACTCTCTAGTTTTCCCTCAAGCTTATTCAAATCGCCCGATACACACCCCAATAATGTGTTTACTAGTGGTTGTGCGTGCTTATTGGTCGATTTTAAATTTCTTATTTTTCCCTTTTTACCAATAGCTACTTCATCACCATTAATTACAACCAATTCATCTGTTGTTGTATACTGCATACTCAATTTCGATGCACGTGTATAATTGAAATCACCACTGCTTATCGAAGCTTGATCTAGCATTGCTTGCTTAATAGTTCGAGTGAACTTGCAACTAATAGTACTAACTTTTTCATTAGCTCCCTTTATCTTGGCTATTGTTGCATTTCCATCTGCATTTTTAAGTTGCGCTGATACGCATGTGAACGACATCAGAGCTATTACTGCATAAATAAATTTTCTCATTTTGTCTTTTTCAAATCGTTTACAATAGTTTCCATTCCTAAAACTTCTGCACAAGTAAACATTGCTGTCATCGAAGTACCCAATATTCCGTGCAGGTTTAGACTCTGACCTGTAAGAAACAAATTAGCAACTGGAGTACGCGGCGTTAAAACAGTAAACATCAGCTGGTTGTAATCTTTACGAATTCCATATGCCGAACCATCTTTTGTTCCTGTATAATCGGTATATGTTAGCGGCGTACTTGTGTATACTTTATCAATAGCAGCAGATAATCCATTAATATATTCTGATGCCATTGTTATACACTTTTCTGCTACATTTTGCTTCATTTGATCATAATCCGCGCCTCTATATCCAATTTTCGTGCCAAACCACCGTTCTACTTCTTCCCATTTCATCGGTGTGAGCACATCAAGGCTATTTACATATTCTTGATTGTCATCTGATGGTGGATTCATACTAATCAATATCTCCTTTACATCAGTAACACTCGGAGTTTGCTCAATGTGCCACAAATTGTTCTCCGAATAAGCAAATATATTATGATTTATATACTTTATTGTCTGCGGTTTAAGTTTTATATGTGTAGTGAACATACCAAAAGTATTCTCCAAATTATTTATTCTCTTTCGGTATATATTTCGCACTAATCCACTATCGGACAATATATTCATTGTTGTAGCAGGATGAACATCAGATATGAAATTTTCAGCCTCTACTTCTTCTGTACCATTCACAATAACGGCTTTCAACTGACCATCAACACTACTCACACCTGTTACTTCTGCATTACGAAAAACTTCACCACCATTGTTTTCTATCTGTTTGCGCAAAGTTTCGGCTATCTGCATACCACCATCTTTCAATCGATATGCACTCTGTATGAAACTACCATTTATCTGCGCAAATGTATATAGTGGTAACTTATCTACATTCAACTCCATCTTGAGTGATGGTCCTGATATAACATCTATAATTCTGTCATCAGAAAATATCGACTTTAGATATTCGTAGGCCGATTGTGCAAAAAGCGATTGAGCATAGAACTCATCAGAACTGCGTGGTTCAAAACTCTTATCTGTGTTTTCCCCAATTTTCTGCAACAAGTCGACCCACTTTGCTATTCCATTTTTTTGCTCTGGAAAATAATTCTCCAACGCTTTTTGGTAGTTAGAATAACCTTGTGGTATGCGATAATGATTACCACATATAACAACTTCATCGCAACAATCGGCATCCATTTTCACCCATGGCAAATCGAGTAGGCCAAAATAATCAAACAAACGATGAAGCATCTGACCATCTTCTAAACCACCCACATAATGAAATCCTGTATCAAACTTATGTCCATCGCGTCTGAATGTTTGTAAACAGCCACCAATTAAGGCATCTTTTTCAAGCACGCAAACACTCTTTCCATGTTTTGAAAGCATAAGTCCGCACTCCAAACCGCCCAGACCTGCACCTATAATAACTACATCGTATTTTTTCGACATTTTACTTGCTGAAAAAATGTTTTCATTTAAGCCATGGGGCTTTCATCTTATACTTGAGCATCAATTTTACTATGATGCGGAACAAAAATGGTTGCAGTGTGTATGCCAATGCTACTGCAGAACTCATTCCTATTATCGTTGCAACTCCGATTGATTTTAGGGCTGGATGTGTTGCTAAAATAAGCGAACCTGTTGTAATCATAAGTACTACAGCCGAGAAAAATATGGCTGTCTTATGATAGATGAGCAAACGAGGTTCTTTTTCTGAACGTGCTTTGGATAACAATCCTTCCATCACAAAAATACTATAATCGACCCCAATACCAAAAATGAATGTAGAGATAACAATATTTATCAGATTAAATTGTAATCCGAATATACCCATAAATCCTAAAACAATAAACCAACTCAAAGCCATTGGTATGAAGGCCAACACTGAAAGTATTATGTTTCTGAATGATAACAATAAGACTACAAATACAAATGCCATTGATATATTTAGGGCAATATTAAAGTCGTTGTTTATTGTCTTAACCATTTCGCTTGCATAGAACATCGGATCAACAACAACAACATCTGGTATCGAAATTACCTCAGCTCCTATTTCAAATTTGTCTTCAGCACGTAATTGAACCGATGTAAACACCATATATACACTGTCGGTATACTCTATCATGTTAGCCAACAAGCCTTCAGGAATAACATCAGCCTCAAATAAATTCTGTGGTTCATAGTCATCTGTTAATAGAGACTCAAATGGGGCAAAAAACTCGCCTTTAATTCCATATTGAGCACCAGCTCGCCTAACATCAGACAATACAGATGCGACCTTATCATTAGTCCAATACTCTTGCCACTGCTCTATATTTCGTTCTTGTTCTGCATCAGTAAGAAACAAGTTAGATGCTTTTGAGAAGCCTTGAATACGCCCCAAAGCTTTCAAGCTATCGAGTTTGGCAACAACCAATCTACTTGTCGCCAAAGCTGAATCAAGGTCGTACGACGATGCTGCATAATACGTTGTTGTAAAACCATTTTGAGTTTCACTTGCATATTTATCAACCGACTCTTTAACTTTAGGAGCAGTGTAACCTATGTGCGACAAATCTGAATCAAATGTCACAAACTTTTGTGCATAGAAACTAACACAACACACTATAACTATCAGTACCATAAGCCATGTGTGCTGCTCAAATGGATGGGCATTAACACGCTCTAAAAAACGGAATGCCTTTTTAGACCTTTTATTGCGCTCTGGATTAAAGAAATGAGGCAAGAATATGAGACTAAAAAATGTAGTTCCAACCAATGCAAACGAAGCAAACAAACCAAAATCGTTGAGCAAATCTGATTGTGTAAACATTAATCCGAGAAACGAACCTATAGTTGTTAAACAGCCTAAAAAGACAGGTTTTGCTTGGTCGCGCAATACATTTTCAGGAGTACTAACATACTTATAATGTGTTATAACATGTAGGCAATAACTCAACGCCACACCTAACACTATGGCACCAATACCCAAAGCCAACAACGACATTGTTCCTTTTATCAGATACATCATCGTAAGAGCAAAGAATGCACCATATACAACAGGACCAAGCATCATTGGTATTGTCGATATATTCTTAAAACACAGCATTATAATAACACATATCAGCGCGAGCGACATGGTTAGTGTCAATGCTAAATCTTTCTTTATCTGACGTGAGTTATAAACACTCTGTATGGGCGAACCATGATAATATATCTTAATGCCATCGTATTCGGCCTCAATATCTTCTATCTTTTCCTCAAGCATGCTCACCAATTTCTGACCATTCTTAGAATCGAATGACTTAAAATTGGGTGATATGTATACTAATGCTTCTGTTGTATCTGGTGTAAAAAGGTGACCATCGTATATGGCATGACTTCCTCCCATGCCATCTTTAACATCTTTAGCCTTATTTATCAATATCTGACGCAAACCTATAGGATCTGCAGCTATAACACCCTTCAAAGCCATTCCCTCAGATGATGTCAAAGTTTCAAAGTTAGCTGCCATTGCTGCTGCAATGTTAGCATCGGCTAAAAGCGTATCTATCATCGAATATGCTGTGCTATCAACATACAATGGGAAATTATCACTCAAATAAGATATTGCATCAACAAGCAACTCTTCATCAAGTTTATAAAAAACATCAGCTATTCTATTATCGACTGAATCTGCCTCTAAAATATTCTCAACAAATTCATCAGCAATATTTACCAACTCATCAGGATCAACATCTGAACTATCTGCACGTGTTATTTGAATAAAAATTTTATCCTTTACACGCAAACTCGAAAATGCAAGTTTCTCATTTCCATTATTTGTCGATGGCAACAACGATGATATATCTTCATCGTATGATAATTGTAAACCAACGATAACAAACAACAATGTACTAAGCAATAACGCCATTGTACGTATTGCTTTATGAACAGATAGGAATCTATATGCTTTGAGAACTAATTCTGTCATTTTTTCTTCGGATTTCGTTTTTTCACAACGACTATCTACAAAAACACAACAAAAACCGATGCTGATAAGCCTTTAAGCAAACCAGCACCGGGTGTGTGTCAAATAACTATCGGATAGCTTAAAACTCCCAATATCAATACAAATATCTGTAATCTTACAGTGCTTTGCTGATACAAAAAATTTTCAATCCTTTGAATATCCATCGATAGTTCATTTCAGTTCAAGTCGTGCCAATATGATGACAAGACTTTTCCCATCGTGATTACTTAGACATTCTTGCACCGATAAAATCATAAAGATCGGCGAAAGTCTTAATTGAAGGGAGTTCTGAATTTTGAATCTTTACACTGAAAGTACTTTCAATCAGTGCGACCATGTCAACAAGGCTAAGGCTATCGAGCTGAAGTGTCTCCTTAATGTTTGAGTCTGGAGTAATTTCGCTAACTTCTACCTCAAATTCGTCGGCGAGAACCTCATTTATCTGATCAATTAATTCTTGCTTTTCCATTTGTATCTTATTGAAGTTTATGATTATTTATTTCAAAGATTCTTTACTATAAGTGTAGAGTTTGTACCACCAAATCCGAATGAAT
>JBGUYH010000101.1:0-15511 GCA_045118595.1 Bacteroidales bacterium
TTATGGCACAAATGTGGAGCGAGTACGCAATTTGTTACTCGAACGCATCAACGCATTCATTGCAACGCAAGACTTAAAAATGCCAGACATTGATGCTTCAAGAGGCGTTAATGTTATTTTTGATGGTTTTGGCGATAGCAGTGTCAATTTGTATGTGAGCTTTTGGGGACGTATAACATCGAAACTCAAGGTTTGCAGTAAGATAAACGAGATAATATACGAAACACTTAACGATAATAATATTGAAATACCATTCCCACAACGTGATGTACATGTGAAAGATATGGTAAAATAGATACAAGTAGAAATAATCAGAGAGTGCACTGAACTATGATAATATTGCTAACAACGATAGCCTATTTTGCGTTGTTGCTAACCATATCACATGTGGTAGGCAAGGGTGGCAACGACGAATTTTTTAGAGGTAATAGGCAGTCGCCTTGGTTGCTCGTCGCGTTCGGAATGGTTGGCGCATCGCTTTCGGGGGTCACTTTTATTAGTGTTCCTGGTATGGTCAGAAGTGTCGATATGACATATATGCAAATATGCCTCGGATACATTATTGGTTATGCCTTGGTTGCTTTCGTTTTATTACCTATCTACTACAAGAATAACCTTACCTCAATCTATACATATTTGGGACATAGATTGGGACAACGAAGCTATAAAACTGGTGCCTCTTTTTTCATCATATCGAAACTCACAGGAGCTGCTGCACGGCTCTATTTGGTCTGTTTAGTGTTGCAAAACTATGTGTTCGATGAGCTTGGTGTGCCCTACCTCTTAACAGTTGTGGCTACATTGTTGCTCATTTGGCTCTATACACACAAGAGCGGTATAAAAGCATTGGTTTGGACCGATGTATTACAAACCACATTTTTCCTCATAACACTCATACTAATACTTGTCAAAGCAGCAGAAATGTTGGGCTACAACTTTTTTGAAGCATTTGAAGCTGTGGTTGAACATCCTAACGGACGAATGTTTGACTTTGGAAATTTGGCAAGTAGAACGAATTTTTGGAAACAGTTTGTGAGCGGTATTTTTATTGTTATTGTAATGACAGGTCTTGATCAAGATATGATGCAGAAAAACTTGACTTGCAAAGATTTGCGTTCGGCTCAGAAAGATATGTGTACATCGGGCTTTTTGTTCGTGCCAGTCAATTTTGTGTGTTTAGCTTTAGGTGTTATTTTGCTCATGCTTTACGAAAAAACAGGTGTGCCAATGCCAGAGGCTGGCGACCGTTTGTTGCCCGATTTTGTAGCATCTGGAGTTATGGGGCAAGGTGTGTTGGTTTTCTTTACAATAGGTATTGTGTCGAGTGCATTTTCCAGTGCCGACTCGGCTATGACAGCGTTAACAACGAGTTTCTGTATTGATATTTTGGAAATAGAAAAGCGTGAAGAAAATACATTGCGATTTAGTAGAGAGACTATACGAAAAATTGTACATGTTTGTATGATGACCATTTTTGTGTTGTTCATTCTGATGTTCAAAGTGGTCAACAATCCGAATATTATCGATGCCATATTTGTATTAGCAGGTTACACTTACGGACCATTACTTGGCATGTTTATATTCAGTATTTTTATCTCAAAAAGAAAGGCTAACGATAAGATTGTACCTTTTATTGCTATTACATCGCCATTGCTATGTTATGCAATAAGCTATGTGTGTAGCACGTACTTTGACTATGTGTTTGGCTACGAGTTGCTTTTGCTTAATGGTATGTTCACTTTTGGTGGCATGTTGCTTACATCAACTCGTTCAGAATGAATTAAGCAAGTAGCATCAATACCTCATCACGCAGTATGTTGTGACTATCGTTATTGTTGGTTGTAGTCCACAAACCATTGTCGATAAGTGTCTTTTTTAAGAATAGGAATTGTGTTATGGGGAAATCGTCTTTTTGCCACTGCTGTGAATAGTTGAGCAGTCCTGTTGATTTGATAAAGATGTCGAGTTCAGTAATTATGCATGTCAATAGTTGCATATATTCGCAACTAAACGATACTAATTCAGCTTCTGTATCATCGCCAAAAAAATCGACAGATTCTGTTATTAACACTGAGCACATATTATTGTCGGTGCGTTGAATTGTCCAATTATACGATGACGATTCGCCATACCAAATGACGTGGCAAATGTTTTCTTCGCCCCAAATATGCGCCGGTGTAGTAATCATAGTAACCAAGCCTTCGAGAAGGTCTCCCAAGGGATTGCTTATGTTTGTTAGTTCAAACTCCACCTTAACTTCGGCCACTGTAAGAGTAGCAACTGAAGTGCCTGGTTGGCGCAATGTATAGTTGAATATTGGTTGTACGTGCTGCATCTCTTATTTGTATGCTGCAATTTTATTGCGTCAAAGTTATCAATTTAGATAAAGAAAACGAGCTATTGCACAAAAAAAAGCACGTCAATTGTTATTTTCTAGCTTATTTTTTATTCAAGCTATCGGACGAGCATAGGCTAAAACGTCATCTGCACCTATTTCAACACCATTAGTTAGTATGGCTAAACGCTCTATCACGTTGCGAAATTCTCTGATATTTCCTGTCCAATTTATCTTTTGTAACTCTTTTATAGCTTGCTGACTGATAGTTTTGCTTGGTATGTTAAGCTCTTGGCGTACTATTTCAAGGAAGTATTCTGCCAATGCTGGTATATCATCTTTACGCTCGTTGAGTGATGGTACGTTGATTATTATGACGCTAAGGCGATGATAGAGGTCTTCGCGGAAGTTGCCCGCCTTTATTTCGTCAGCCAAATTTTTATTTGTAGCTGCCAATACTCGTACGTCAACTTTTATGTCTTTATCACTGCCCACTCGCGTTATTGTACTCTCTTGTAATGCTCGTAGTACTTTGGCTTGAGCTGGCAAACTCATGTCGCCTATTTCGTCAAGGAAAATGGTGCCTCCGTTGGCTTGTTCAAATTTGCCAATGCGTTGCTTTATTGCCGATGTAAATGCACCTTTTTCATGACCAAAGAGTTCGCTCTCAATGAGTTCTGAAGGTATGGCTGCACAGTTTACTTCAACAAACGGACCTTGTGCGCGGTGGCTGCCTTCGTGCATAGCACGTGCTACCAACTCTTTACCTGTGCCATTGCTGCCTAATATGAGTACACGTGCATCGGTGGGGGCTACTTTGTTAATCATTTCGCGCATCTTATGCATAGGTTCCGAGTCGCCTATCATCTCGTAGGTGCGATTGACTTTCTTTTTTAGTGCTTTAGTTTCGACAACAAGGTCTGTTTTGTCGGTTGCGTTTTTTACGGTGATGAGTAGACGATTGAGGTCGAGAGGTTTTTCTATAAAGTCGTATGCTCCCTTTTTTATTGCTTCAACTGCTGTGTCGATGTCGCCATGACCACTAATCATAATGACGGTGGTGTCGGGTTTAAGTTCCATTATCTTGGCAAGCACTTCCATGCCGTCCATTTCAGGCATTTTGATGTCGGTAATGACTATGTCGAACTTGCCATTGCGAAATGTTTCTACACCTTCAAGGCCATTTTCTGATAGTGTGAGTTCATGACCTTCGAGTTCAAGTATGTCTTTGAGCGATGTTCTGATAGCTCTCTGATCATCAATTACAAGTATTTTTGCCATAGTATTGGAATTGTATTTGGTTGTTTTTCTATTTTAATGCGCCTGTTATGAATTGATAAACAGCGCCTTGCTTAAGTGCATATCCACATTGGAATATGTGTTCTATACGCATTTCGCGCACCACAAAATTGATGAATAAGCTACCGAGTACGATAATGTCGATGCGGCTTTTGTCCATTTGTGGCATTTGATTGCGTTGTTCAGCTGTCGATGCCATTATTTTGCGATGAACTTCTTCAAAGTTGGCTACTCTGATGTTGTATGAGGTAGATAGCTTGACATTAAGGTATGGGTGCTTCATCGCAGCTACAATGGCAGCTATGGTGTCAAACGAACCTGATGTTCCGATGAGTGTTGCAGTGGGGTAGTTGTGTAGTGCTTCGTAGAGCGGAGCAAGCTCTGAACGCAAGTACATCTCAATGGATTTTATTTCGGCTGGGGTAATTGGATCTGATGGTTTGAACTTATCGAGTAGGCGTGCCATTCCAAGTTCAAAGCTCTGTTTCCAAATTATGCCGTTTTTATTGGCTATGATGAACTCACAACTACCACCGCCAATGTCGAGTATGAGTACTCGATCTTGACCTATAGGCATAACTTGCTTTACTCCATCGAAGATAAGTTGTGCTTCGTCGGAGCCTGAAATGACAGTTATGTCAATGTTGAATTGTTCTTTTACTTTTTGGCAGAAGTCGATGCCGTTTGAACAGTTGCGCAGTGCCGATGTGCCGATGGCTACAATGCGATCGACGTCGAACTTATTTATTGTGTTCACATGGTTGCCAATAGCTTTTAGTCCGCGTGCAATGGCGTCATCAGTTAGTTTGCCTTCGTTGATGCCACCTCGTCCTAATCGAGCAGCTTCTTTACCTGAGTATATGATCTGATACTGATCGGCATTAATTGAAGCTATGGCAAGGTTGATAGTGTTGGTGCCTATATCAATTATCGCTAAACGCATGTTTGTTTGTGTTATATATTGTCTGTTGTGCTATTTCTGAATTGCTTCTATTTCTTCAATGGTTATTGGTATACGTTTGCCCAATATGCGTGCTCCGTTATTTGTTACGAGTAGATCATCTTCGAGTCGAATACCACCAAATGTACGATATTGTTTGAGTTTGTCGTAGTTGATGAAGTTGGTGAATCGGTGTTCGCTTTGCCACTTGTCGATAAGTTCAGGGATGAAGTATATGCCAGGTTCATCTGTCATTACAAAGCCTTCTTCCAAGCGTCGACCGAGGCGGAGTGCTGATAATCCGAATTGTGTACTGCGTTGTATTTCGTTATCGTAACCAACAATGGTGTCGTTGTAACTCTCCATATCGTGCACGTCGAGACCGAGCATATGTCCTAATCCATGTGGGAAAAACATGGCGTGTGCTCCCTCCTTAACTATGTCGTCAGCAGAGCCTTTCATAATGCCAGCATCGATTAGGCCTTGAGCTATGACGCGAGCTGCGATTAGGTGTACATTTAGGTATGGTACACCTGGTTTTGAAGCCTCGGCTGCTGCATTGTTTGCGTTGAGTACTATTTGATAAATCTCTTTTTGCTGTTCGGTAAAGACTCCATTAACTGGTGTTGTACGTGTGTTGTCGGTAGCATAGTGTAGTGGCGATTCACTACCTGCATCAACGAGTAGTAAGTTGCCTTTTCGTAATATGCCATTATAGCTATGGTTGTGCAGTGTCTGTCCGCTGACGCTACAGATGGTAGGAAACGACACTTGTCCGCCACTTCGAAGCGAAGCATAGTCAACAGCTGCGTGTATGGCTTGTTCGGTTTGTCCTTCAATGGCCATTTTCATTGCCGTAACGTGCATTTCGTATCCCACAGCCATGTGGCGTTCTAGTTCCTCTATCTCGCATTGTTCTTTCACCGAGCGTAGTTTTATCATGGCGTCGATGAGTTGTCGCGATGCGTTACCTTTGACAGTTGTAGTTTTTTGTGATGTAAGTTCGGCTATTTCTATTACTGTTTCACCTCTGTATGGTGGAACGTAATGAACTTTTCTTCCTGCATTTATGGCTTTAGTTACAGCAGTGCCCAAATTTCGGCGAGGCTGAGTGTGTGTGATGCCTACTTGCGCAGCTTTGTCGGCAACAGATGGCTGCGGACCCATCCAAATTATGTCATCAATGCTTGGGTCATCGGCATATATGGTTGTCTCTCCGTTGTCGATTATAGCAGCGAAATCGGGTTCGTCGATGCCAAATAGATATAGAAATGTGCTATCTTGACGGAATGCATATTCGTTAGCTTCATAGTTGAATGCAGCCTGACGGTTGCCTACGAAAAGCATAAATTCGCCATTTAGTGCTTGCGATAGCTTTTCGCGACGTTTGATGTATATTTCTTTCTTAAACATAATTTTTTTAGCTGTATATTGTCTTATGCTTTACCCATAATGGTATCCATTTCATCGAAGTTACGACGTCGTAGTACGAAGTCGCTACCGAGGTATACACGTCGAACTTCTTCATCGCTAGCCAATTCTTCGGCAGTACCTGAGCGGAATAGTTTGCCACTAACTTGTATGTAACCGCGGTCGCATATGGCTAGTGTTTCGCCTACATTGTGGTCAGAGATGAGTACACCGATATTTTTGTATTTGAGTTTCGAAACAATCTTTTGTATGTCGTAAACTGCAATAGGGTCTACGCCAGCAAATGGTTCGTCGAGCATGATAAAGCGAGGGTTGATAGCTAAGGCGCGTGCTATTTCGGTGCGTCGGCGTTCGCCACCCGATAGTTGTATGCCTTTGCTTTTGCGTATGTGTCCCAAGCCAAACTCTTCAATAAGTTCTTCAACGCGTTGCTTCTGATATTCTTTAGGAAATTTCGTCATTTCGAGCACTGACATAATATTGTCTTCAACACTTAGTGTGCGGAATACCGATGCTTCTTGAGCTAAATATCCAACACCTAGTTGTGCTCGTTTGTAGACGGGGTATTTTGTTATCTCTTTGTCGTTGAGCCAGATGTGACCTTCGTTAGGTTCGATAAGTCCAACGGTCATATAGAATGTGGTTGTTTTGCCAGCTCCATTAGGACCGAGTAGACCAACAATTTCGCCTTGTTGCACTTGTATCGATGGACCATCGACGACCTTACGAGAACCGTATATCTTGACTAATTTTTCGGTGCGGAGAATCATATTCTCTTTGTCGGGTGTTTTTAGCCTTTCGAGAGCAGCCTCCGAGGTATCATCTTTTTTGAATATGCTGAATATGCTCATTTTATCGAACCATAAATTTATATTACACTTCTGCGCCGCCAAACTCCATTAGGTAAGCTTTAATGAAGGCATCGATGTCGCCGTCCATAACGGCTTGCACGTTCGATGTTTGGTAGTTGGTGCGGTGATCTTTAACGCGGCGGTCGTCGAATACATAGCTGCGTATTTGCGAACCCCATTCTATCTTTTTCTTACCTGCTTCGAGCTTAGCTTGCTGTGCCATACGACGTTTGAGCTCACGGTCGTAGAGTTGCGAGCGTAACAATCGCATTGCATTTTCGCGGTTGTCTTGTTGACTACGTGTTTCGGTATTTTCAATAAGTATCTCTTCTTCAACACCAGTGTCGGGGTCTTTGAATTGATAACGTAAGCGTACACCTGTTTCTACTTTGTTGACGTTCTGACCTCCTGCTCCACCTGAACGGAAAAGGTCCCATGTTATTTTCGATGGGTCTATTTTTACTTCGATGGTGTCATCTACGAGTGGCGTTACAAATACGGATGTGAACGATGTCATTCGTTTACCTTGTGCGTTGAATGGCGATACACGCACTAAGCGGTGTACACCCGATTCGCTTTTGAGGTAGCCATATACTGTGTCGCCTTCTATTTGCATGGTTACGGTTTTTATGCCAGCTTCGTCACCATCTTGGTAGTTGGTTACTGTTACTTTATAGCCTTTAGCTTCGCAATATCTAGTATACATGCGGTATAGCATTGAAGCCCAGTCTTGGCTCTCTGTACCACCAGCACCTGCAACTATTTTCAGCACAGCCCCGAGCTGATCTTCTTCGCGGCGTAGCATGTTAGCAAGTTCAAGTTTTTCGGTCAGTTCCAACGCATTAGCATAAGCGGCATCGAGTTCCTCTTCTGTGGCTATTTCGTCTTTTACAAAGTCGAAAGCTAACTGTACTTCTTCAACGGCCGATTTGACAGCTTTATGACCTTCTATCCACTTTTTGTTCTCTTTTACTTTCTTCATATGTGCCTCGGCCTTCTTCGCATCGTCCCAAAAACCAGGTGCTTGCGAACGAAGTTCATCATCGGCAAGTTCCATTGTTCGGCGTTCGATGTCGAGAAATTTTTCAAGCGATGCTTGACGCTGTGCGAGGTCTTTTATTTGTTCAGGTGTTACCATCTGTGTTGTTATTTTCTGTTACAAATCAATAAGTCCTTCGGGAAGATCAAAGGTTACTATTTTTTTAGTGTCGTCGATGTTTACAATGAACTCATCGGCCACAGGAACTAATATTTCGTTACCATTATGTTCGATGACGAAGAGTGGATTGGCTCCTACTTGCATGTCGATGTCGGTTATCTGTCCCAAATTGCCATTCTGCTTGTCGGTTGCGGTGTATCCGACTAAGAAACCTGTTGGTACGTTGTTGTTTATTTCGTCATTGCTATCGAACCATTCGCGGCGTATGTAGACATTGCAATTTGCTATGCGACGAGCTTCGTCTTGTGTGTCGACAAACTCGAATTTAGCCAATACTTCATCATCGCTTTTGGGACGTATCTCTTCTGCATAGAAGGGGACTAATCCACCATCTATTTCGATTAGCAAAAATTCATAGCATAGATCATCGGCACTGAATCCGGCCTCAGCTCTAACTACTACTTCGCCATTAACTCCGTGGGGCTTGGCTATAAGACCAACTTTAATGCTATCGTCTTCTATCATCTGATAAAAAATGTGACGTAACCACGCTTATTACGCGATTACGCCACAAAGATAGTTATTTAATTACGAATGACGAATGACTATTTATTAATGGCGGGGGTCGAATTGTGAATTATGATTTTTTCTGTGTCTAATTCTCAATTGCTAATTTTCAATTACTTAAATGTTTGTGTGCCAGTGTTGGTGCGGCCTGTAATCAAAATGGGACCTTTGCCAAATTTAAGTTGTTTTTTCGTTGTACGTTCACCTTTGGCTATCAAACCAATATCGCCTTTATGGGCATGTTCTAGGTCGAAGCTGAGTTCATCCTTTTTGTTGGTCAGTGTCATGTTTATTTTGCCTTCTGTGGTAGTGAAGTCCGATGATGCTGTGAGTGTAACGGCATTGGCTGAGCCTGCACTTATTATCGAGCCTTTTTCTGATTCAATATGGAATTCGCCTTTTACTTTGAAGAGGTTGAGGGTTGCCATTTTGAGTGATGCTGTGAGTTTTACTTCTGAGTTCGATAATTTTATTGCGCCTGTGCTGCCTTGTATTCTGAACTGGCAGTCGGTTATCTTGTCGTAAGTTTGTGTGCCTGCTATTGTTTTGCCATTTAGTTTGCCACTAAATGTTGTTACTGTAGCTGCTCCATCTGATGTGTCGAATGTAAGTTCGCCTTTGCCCTCGGTTATGTTTACTTTTCCATTCGATGTAGATAACTCATATTTGCCATCTATCTTGCTGAGTGTGATGTCGCCATTTTTGGTTATGGCTTTCATGTCGCCAGATATGTTGCTACCTGTTACTTTGCCTTTTACTGTTTCGATGTCGATATTGCAGTTGTTGAGGCCATTTAGTGTAACGTTACCACTTGTAGCTTTAACAACCACTTTTACTCCTTCTGGTACAGCAACGCTGAATTCACCTGCATATGATGATTTAGCATCGGTTGGCACTTCAAACGAAGCTGTGAGTGTTGTGCCATTGTCGTCAATGTTTATCTTGTAGGCGTCGTGAGCTTCCATTGCTTCGAGTTTGCCACTTACTGTAGCTTTGTCGGTTTGCACTTGTGAGATGTCGACTTTGCAGAATTGTGAGTTGATGACAATCTCTTTGGCTGATGTTTCGGCCGAATTTTCGGCTACGGGTATCATCTCTTTTATCTTCACAAGTTGGGCATTTGCCACCGATGTGGTCATTGTGAGTGTGGCGATGAGAGAAAAGCTAAGTAATCCTTTTATCATAACGAATTCTTTTTATTTGTTTTTTACAAGCGTTGTTTTACGTTGAGTAGGGTGCTATAGTTGCAGCAATGATGATATGAGTTGTGGTTATAAAACTACATTGCAGAGATAGTGTATCCCCATCTCTGCAAATATGTTTATGCGCCATGTTGCTTATTGTTATATTATCTCTCGGTCGCGGAATCCGATAAGATAGAGTATGGTATCCAAGCCATACTCAGAAATGGCATGTTGTGCGGTTGCTTTTACTTTGGGTTTTGCATGGAAGGCAATGCCAAGTCCGGCTAATTGTATCATTGGTAGGTCGTTTGAACCATCGCCAACAGCTATTACTTGCTCTAAGTGTATGTCTTCTTTGAATGCAAGTAGCTTGAGCATTTCTGCTTTTTTTGCTCCATCCACTATTTCGCCCACGTGTTTACCTGTTAGCTTGCCGTCAACTACTTCGAGTTCGTTGGCAAACACATAGTCGATGCCAAGTTTGTTTTTTAGATAGTTGCCAAAGTAATTGAATCCGCCCGATAAGATAGCTGTTTTGTAGCCATATTTTTTTAGTGTGCGGAATAGACGTTCGGCACCTTCGGTTAGTGGCAAATGCTCAGCTATATCTTTCATGACGCTCTCGTCTAATCCTTTGAGCATTGCTATGCGGCGTTCAAAACTCTGTTTGAAGTCTATTTCGCCTCTCATGGCCGATTCGGTTATGGCGGCTACTTCATCGTATACACCAGCTCGTCGAGCTAACTCATCGATGACTTCGGTTTGGATGAGTGTAGAATCCATATCGAAACAAACAAGGCGACGATTGCGGCGGAAACTATTATCGGCCTGAAAAGCTATGTCGACGCCTGTGGCTTTCGATACTTCGATAATGTCTTTTTTGAGTTTTGGTACATCGATGGGGACTCCACGAACTGAGAACTCAACAACACTCATTATCTTGTCGCCATCGTCACCCAGCGGACGACGTCCTGATAGGCGTGTGATGAGGTCGATATTGAGTCCTTGTTCAGATATTATTTTTGTTACTTCGGCTATGTGTGTGCCTTTGAGGCGGCGAGCCATGAGTGTGATGATGTTACGCTGCTTGCCTTGTTGCAGTACCCATTCGTTGTAGCGTTCGAGCGGAATAGGTGTAAATTTGATTGTTATACCAAGTTCGTATGCTTTGAAGAGCAAGTCTTTGAGAATAGATGATGAGACTGATTCGTCAGACAAACCAAACAAAATGCCTAATCCGAGGTCGTTGTGGATGGTGGCTTGTCCCATGTCGAGTATGTCGACATTGTGTTGTGCCAATACGGCAGCAAGCGATGCTGTTACACCAGGATGGTCCTCGCCCTGAACATTCATCAGTATCAGTTCTCTTATTTTTGCTGTCATTGCTATTTTTGTTTTTTGAAGAATGAAGCCATATTGGCTACACTTTGGTCTAATGTATAGAATTTTATATCTGTTGCGTTGCGTATTTTTTCATTGTTGTAGGCGTGTTCTCCACCTATTGCTCGCACCGATTCGAATGTAAGTGCTGCTTTCCGATTTGTAATGAGTTCGGATAACATGCTCAAAGCTGCTACTATGTTGAGCAACCATTTGGGTGCTTTGTGAGTAGGTTTTGAGGTTCCAAAATTATTAGCAAACATATTTTGTATGTTGCGCACTGTAGAGTTTTCGCCCACAAGTAAGTAACGTTCGTTTCTAACTTCGCTTTCCATAAGCATAACAGCTGCTTTGGCTACATCGCGTGCGTCTACATATCCTGTTGCTCCTTCGGTGTAGAACATTGTGCCACGTTGCATTGTTTTGGCTATTAATCCGCTGCTGCGTGTTGCTGCGCATGGTCCTATTACTACACCTGGATTTATTACGAATGCTCTGAGTCCATTCTCCATGCCTTTCCACACTTCCATCTCTTGTCTAAATTTGCTTTGTGAATAGACTGTGCGGTTCGATTCTGGCTGAAATGGTGTTTTCTCATCTATGAGTGAACCATCGGATGTGTGACCTATGGCGCCTATTGAGCTGATGTGGCAAAATGTCTTTACATTAGCATCTATTGCGGCAGCTACTACGTTGGCTGTGCCTTCAACGTTTACTTGCCACATGCGTTCGTAATCATTAGCGCTAAACGATACCATGGCAGCTGCGTTGCACACCGCTGTTATACCACTGAAGGCTTCGGTAAGTGCATATGGTTCAGTTACATCACCATTGCGCCATTCTATGTTGTCAAAAAGCTCTGTTTTGTCGTAGTGTGCAAATACTTGCTTAACAAGGCTTGTGTCTGACGCAGAACGTTTGAGGGCGCACACATGATACCCTTTGCTGAGCAACTCAAGCATTATGTGTGTGCCAACTAATCCTGTGGCTCCTGTGACGAGAATTTTATCGGTATTATCCACTTTAGGCTTACCTTTTTCTTGATTTGTACCAAATAACAAACAAAGTGGTGGCTATTATTGCGCTTACTACGCCAACTATGTAACCATATTCTGGTGTGTCAGACCATAGTCCGAAACATTCGGGAGCAACAAATAGATATGTGGTACATACGGCTGTCATGAATATGGCAGGGAATAGCGTTATCCAAAAATTTTTATGGCTTAGTACCAAATAAACAGTGATGCTCCAGAGTGTAAATACTGCCAATGTTTGGTTACTCCAAGCAAAATATCGCCATATTATGCCAAAACCAGCTTTGTCACTAAGGCTATAGATGAGCAGTCCGATAGTGGCAGCAAATATTGGTAGACTCACCAAAAGACGTTTCGATATGCTTTTTTGGCTTATGTGTATATAATCGGCTACTATAAGACGAGCTGAACGTAGCGCAGTGTCGCCTGATGTGATGGGGGCAGCCACAATGCCAAGCATAGCCAATATGCTACCAAACACACCGAGCCAATTCTCAGAAATGGTTTTGGCTACTGTTGCTCCATCAACGGTGGCAGCAATGTCGGTGTTCTCGCTGAAGAAACAAGTGGCAGCAGCTGCCCAAATGAGTGCTACTATGCCTTCGGTAACCATAGCACCATAGAATACAGGTCGACCATATTTTACTTGCGTCATGCAGCGTGCCATTAATGGCGATTGGGTAGCATGAAAACCGCTTATAGCACCACATGCTATCGAAATAAACATCATTGGGAATATTGGGTTCGATTCGTATTTTACACCAAAACTTTCCCACATTTCGGGCAGAGCAGGATGTTTTACATAGAGCATTACTAAGATACCAACTGCCATGAAGATAAGTGCAAAAGCAAATAACGGATAGACTTTGCCTATTATTTTGTCAACTGGTAATAGAGTTGCTAAAACGTAATAGGCGAATATTATTAGTATCCATGTTATGGCATCGTGCATGATGGCTATTTCGTTCCAATGTTCGGCCGAAAGCTGTGCCAAAATGCCAGCCGGACCGCTAACAAACACTGCTGCTACTAATATCATCAGTATGATGGTGAATATGCCAAATACCGATTTGGTCTTTTGTCCTAAATATCGACCAATTATTTCTGGTAAGCTTTCGCCATCGTTGGTGAGCGAAATCATACCTGCCAAGAAATCGTGAACAGCACCTGCGAATATCGTTCCGAATACAATCCATAAATACGATGCTGTACCAAACTTTGCTCCCATAATGGCACCGAATATAGGACCTAATCCGGCAATGTTTAGAAATTGTATCATAAACACCTTCCATGTAGGTAAGGCAATAAAATCGACACCATCTGGGTGAGCATTTGCTGGAGTTTGCATTGAATAGTTTGGAGCAAATACTCTTTCAACCAAGGCACCATAGATAAAATAACCACAAACAAGTAGTGTAAGTGCAATTGAAAAAGTTATCATTGTTTCAAAGAAGGGAATATTAAACTATGCAAAAGTAATAAAATAAAAGAAAAAAGCCGAATCTTCGTCCGATTCGGCTCTCTATGTGGCGAAATGTAAATCGATTATTCGTTAATCGGTTCTGATTTGTTCCTCGTTTAATTTATCGCTTGCATTTTCTTACATTGTCGATAAACTCATCGAAGAATTTCTCTGTGTCGGTCGGACCACCACATGCTTCGGGGTGAAACTGTGTTGAGAATATAGGCAGTTTCTTGTGGCGTATGCCTTCGCAAGTACCATCGTTGATATTGATGTAGCTTGCTTCCCACTCAGCAGGTAATGTTTTGAGGTCGATAGCAAAACCATGGTTTTGGCTTGTTATGTAGCATTGGTTGCTTCCGTTCTTTATTACTGGGTGGTTATGTGCGCGATGACCATAAGGTAATTTGTATGTTGTTGCACCAGCAGCTAAGCCAAGTAACTGGTTGCCAAGGCAGATGCCAAATATAGGTTTGCCTGTTGGTATGGCTTTGCGAATGTGCTCTATGGTTGGCTTGCACATTTGTGGGTCGCCCGGACCATTCGATAGCATCAAACCATCGTAATCTATTTGGTTAAAGTCGTAGTCCCATGGTACACGCACCACTGTTACACCACGTTTCAGTAAGCAGCGTATGATGTTGTATTTAGCTCCAGTATCGACCATGGCAATTTTAACATCGCCATTGCCATATGTTTGTACCTCTTTGCAACTTACTTGAGCTACCAAATTGTCTTTGTTAGGGTCGTGTAGTTCTACGTTTTTACCTTCAAACTCTATTTTACCAAGCATTGCGCCTTTTTCGCGTATCACTTTGGTTAATTCGCGTGTGTCGATTCCGAAAATGCCTGGTACGTTGTATTCTTTTAGCCAATCGCCAAGGCTTTTTATTGCATTCCAATGGCTATATTGTTGCGAGTAGTCAGATATAATCATACCCGCAATGTGAATTCTGTCCGACTCGTAGAAGAGTGGTAATCCGTTCTCATCTTTTGTGTCGCGCGGAACACCATAGTTGCCAATAAGTGGGAATGTAGATACAAGTATTTGACCTGCATACGATGGGTCGGTAAGACTTTCGGGATAGCCCGTCATTGCGGTGTTGAATACTACTTCGCCGGCAACCGACTGTTCTGCACCAAACGAATTTCCTTCGAAGACACTACCATCTTCTAAAATGAGTTTGACTTTTTTAAAATCAGACATTTCTTCTGTTTCTTATTTTGTTCTTAACAAACATGTGTGGCGTTGTTGTGAAACAAACTGCTTTTGCACACCGCCTCGCAAAAATATGAAAAAACTATGTTTTGGGCAATAGTGGTTGATTGGTTTGATAATATTTGCAGTGAAATGTTTTTTTATGCAGTTTTGTGAATATAAAAATCCACCATCGTAATAGATGACGATGGTGGATTTTTATATGTGTTGTGGTTATTTGCTTTTTTTAGAATAGGCTACCAAGTATTCCTTTTGTTTCAAAAGAAATATCATCAATCAAGACATAACCAAGATTTGAATTTGTAGAAGAGTCTATAGAATAAGTTTTACTTGTTTTTCCTGTACTCTTGTCAATTACCCTAATATATGGTTCAAGCAGATAGCAATGACCGATACTTGATAAATCAACTTTTTGCCAGTTTTTGTTAATTGTTATTTTCCCTTGTTCGTCAGTTTCTGCAATAACTTTTACATCTTCACATTCTGTTCCTCCATCACCAACTTGTTTAGCTGCTGTTACAGTTGTAGAAATTAACTCTTTCATATTAGAAAAAGAAAAATGCTCAACATATCCGTATATTACAAATTCAATACGATGGTTGGCAGGAAGAGCTTCTATACTTAAATCCGCACGATATGAAGAGTCGGTT
>JBGUYH010000102.1:0-10665 GCA_045118595.1 Bacteroidales bacterium
GTTACGAACAGCAAAAGGGCATTTTAGTAGAAGTTACAATGGCCTTAGGACGTCAGCAAACGATGATGGAAATTTGGCCGATAGAACGCCACTTATCGGAGTTTCAACAAGAAGGACAAGCGCAATGTGTTTTTGTTGCCCCATCAATCTTTAGTGATAGTCGTCGACAAATTGATTTCGTATTCAATGATTCAAAAGGTAAAAAAGTGATTAGACCATACGCAATAAATGATTTTGTCAAATTCTTGGAATCTTCGCATTGTCTATATCAAAATTATTATGAAGTAACGTACCGTAATGATGTGGCTGCGGAACCACCAGCATCTTATTAATAAAACAATTCAAGTATATCACATATCGCTAACAATCAATAAAATACCATAATCCATTAGACACAAAATATTATTCCTATTTTTGTCTAATAGAATGAATACAAAACACATCCCCATCATCACCTCCACGGGCGAGCGTGTTGAAGCTGTTGCGCCGGTGATTATCTCGGCAAGTCGCAGTACGGATATTCCAGCGTTCTATGCGCAGTGGTTTGTCAATCGGCTGCGGGCGGGTTATTGCGTGTGGTACAATCCGTTCAATCAGAAGCCGACGTATGTGTCGTTTGCGCGATGCAAGGTGGTTGTCTTTTGGACCAAGAATCCTCAGCCGCTCATTCCGCTGCTGCACGAACTCGATGAACGTGGCATACACTACTATTTTCAGTTCACACTCAACGACTACGATGCGGAGCGCTTCGAGCCTAATGTGCCAAGTGTCGATACACGCATACAGACGTTTCGCGAGTTATCGGAACTAATTGGGCACGAGCGCGTTATCTGGCGTTTCGACCCGCTCATAGTTACGCCGCAACTCACGCAGCACGATTTGTTGGTAAAAGTTTGGAATCTCGGCAACAAACTAAAATTCTTGACCGACAAACTCGTCTTTAGCTTCATCGACATCAATGGCTACCGCAAGGTGCAAACCAACCTTGTGAAGGAGACAACGCATTTTGCGAAGAACACCATCGAAGAGGCTGAGTTTACGCAAGCGCAGATGGACGAAGTGGCGGCAGGATTGGCCAAATGTCGCGACCGTTGGGCTGCCGAAGGTTGGAATGTGCAACTTGCCACATGCGCCGAGCAGGTCGATTTGCATAAATATGGCATAGAGCACAACCGCTGCATCGACGGCGAACTTATGAAACGTCTATGGGCTAACGACGAGGAGTTGCTCTATTTCCTGAAATATGGCGAGATGCCCGATGCTGGGTCACTTTTCGGATTAGATTTCAGTCGCCCAGCCCTCACGCCCGAGAAGATGAAGGACAAAGGTCAGCGCAAGTTATGCGGCTGCATGATGAGCAAAGACATTGGTATGTACAACACGTGCAGCCACTTCTGCGTCTATTGCTATGCCAACACCAGCAAGGAAGTCGTGCAGAAAAACCGCCTACGCCACAACGACAAATCGGAGAGCATAATAGAATAGCAAACGCAAATAAAAAACCACAGAGAGCGCATTGCCCTGCTGTGGTTTCTTTTATAGTCGATTATAAATACTTACTTCACTTTCCAAATCTTGAGCGAGATATAGCCTTGTCCGAAGCCTGGAGTGCAGACGAAGATGGCGTTGTTGAGGAAGTTGTATTTGCTGTCGTTTGGAGCATCGAATTTGGGCGCGGTGCGGAAATAGAATTGCGGATTGCCGTTTGCGTCTTTGCCCGTGACAATGAGACCACAGTTACGAATGTGAATATTCACGCCATCGTCGGTGCGGATGCAGTAGATAGCCTCCACTTCGTTGCGACCGTGCTCAGCATCAACATATTGATAGTCGGCGCCGCCACTCAGCACCTCACCTTTTATCTGCGGACCTTCGAAAGTGCCGCCTGTGATAGGGATAACCACACGTTCGCCGCGCGACGTTTTGCCACACGAGAAGGCAGCATCGCACGTAACTTTCAGTTCCATAACATACTCAAGTTCAGGCGCTTTATTATCATTATTCTGTGCAAAAGAGTTGCTGCACAAGAGCGCAAATGCCACGAAGGCAAAAAGTACTTTTTTCATATAAATATTATTAGATTTCAATTTTCGCACAATAATATGTATTTCAAACTCAAAATACGCAAAATGTTTTGTAATAAATTGGCTACACGAAGATGTTTTTTTGTCAAATTTGCGTAATGAATCGTCGACGTTCCAAACTATGAACAGAGAGCAAAAGATATACAGAGTAACCATGGTGGGTAGTGCAGGCAATGCCGCATTGGTCATCTTCAAATTTGTGGCAGGTTTTGCTGGACATAGTGCTGCCATGATAGCCGATGCCATACATTCGCTTTCCGATTTTCTCACCGACATAATAGTCATGGTATTTGTTGGAATCAGTTCTAAACCACAAGACGCCTCACACGATTATGGACATGGTAAATACGAAACCATAGCCTCATTCATCATAGGCTTAGCACTTATGTTAGCAGCGCTTGGCATTATGGGCTCTGGCATCTGCAAGTTATGGACATGGTGGAATGGTGGTGAATTATCAGCTCCCGAATCCATTGCTTTATGGGCGGCATTGCTCTCCATTGCAGTGAAAGAAATTTTATACCGCTACACGGTAGCTATGGGACGGCAATTAGAGTCGCAAGTAATGATAGCCAACGCATGGCATCACCGCAGCGACGCACTCTCATCAATAGGTGCGGCAGTGGGCATTGGTGGCGCAATTTTGTTGGGCGACAGATGGACAGTGCTCGACCCATTGGCATCGGTGTTAGTGGGTGTACTCTTGGTGCGTGTAGCATACACACTTTTGCAAACAAGCGTGGGCGAACTAACTGAAGGATCGCTACCAGAAGATATTGAAAACGAAATACTTGACATTATAAAATCAGTACCTAACGTGTGCGAACCGCACAATCTGCACACACGCCGCATAGGCAACCGCATAGCCATAGAAGCCCATGTACGTATGGATGGCACTCTCCCACTCTGCAACGTACACAATGCCGCCACTGAAGTGGAACAGCGCTTAAAAAAACGCTTTGGTCATCAAACACACGTAACCATTCATATGGAACCTCTGAAAGAGAGATAGAAAGATTGTTGATTGAGTTTATACAAGAAAAATTAGATTCATTATTTCTTAAATAATGGACCGAAATTAACTACTTTTGCGCGTTAACAAAAATTAGCAAAAGACAGATATGGGACACACTGCCAAATACTATATTGCACTCATTGTTGCCACCACTATATCGGTACTAACACAAGCCATGACCAAAGACGATAGCTACGACGAAGAGACTGAAATGTGGCTTAGCAAACTCGACTCGATTATCAGATACCACGAACAATATGAAGCAGAGAAGCGACAAATAGTGAACAACATGGTGCTGCACCGCAACAACCTAATTAACCCATCAGACATATATGCAGCTAATTGCAACATCTACGACGAATGCCTAACCTACGACTCTGCATTGGCATCAGAAGCTGTGGAGTGGAACTTGACATATGCCAATAAACTTGGTAATGTACAGATGATAATGGAATGGCGTATAAAAAAATCGTTTATGCTATCGGTCACAGGTATGCTTGCCGAAGCTGCTGATGCTGTAAAAAACATCGAAGGCAATCAGCTACCACACAAATTGCGAGTTGCATTCTATGGACAAATGATATACCTCTACTCACATTTTGGTCAATACACAGGAGTAGGCGAACTGCACGACACATACAAACGACATGAAGCATCATACCGCGACTCGCTACATCTAATTATAACACCTGACGATACCGACTACACATGGTACACTGCATGCAAAGCAGTAAACGATCGCAAATCAGACAGTGCCTACAGAGAACTTGAACAGATAGTAAACAACACCCCACTTAATAGTCGTGAAGCTGCCCTAAACGCATATGCTCTTTCGCAAATGTATAAGCAATTGGGTAACAATGCACACTACATCCAAAACTTAGCAAAATCATCGATTGCCGATTTACGCATTGCCAACAAAGACATTGCTTCGCTTGAAGAGTTGGCCGACGTACTCTACAACCAACGCGTGGTGAGCAACACCAATATGCGCGATATGCTATCGGCATACGACGATGCACTAAACAGAGCCAACACATACATAAGTTTATGTATGCAAAAAATTCTGACTTTCAACAACAGAGTACGTATGGTGAGCATATCACGCATCATCGACAGCATACAACATGCTTACATCAAACGCGACATTGAACAACGCACACAACTAAAGCGTAACTTAATTGTAGCCACCACACTACTCATTCTGCTCACTATTGCTACCGTTATCATTGTCAGAATGTATAAGAAAAAAGAGAGAGCCAACCTTGAATTGGCCGACATGAATACCAAACTCTGCATTGCCAACGAAAACATACAAGAGAGCAATTTTGTGAAAGAAGAGTACATCGGACACATGTTCTCGATATGTTCAAACTACATCAGCAAACTCGATGAATACCGAAAAAACATCAACCGCAAAATGAAAGTGAACCAATACGACGAGGTGCTGAACATGACAAACAAACCAGTAACACAAACTGAACTACAGAAATTCTACAAAGATTTTGACACCATCTTTTTGCACATTTATCCCAATTTCATTGTTGAATTTAACAACCTTTTAAACCCAGAAGAGCGCATTGAACCAAAAAACGGTGAACTACTCAACACCGATTTGCGAATCTATGCACTCGTTAGATTAGGCATCAACGATAGCATAAAAATAGCCAAACTGCTTCACTGCTCGCCACAAACAGTATATAACAACAGACTCAAAATACGCAATAAAGCTATTGTTCCAAAAGAGCATTTCTCAGACTATGTGCAGCAAATATGTAAAAAAACACCATATATAGTCGACTAAAAAAGCACTATAGTTCTTACTAAATGAGTTACAAATATTTACCGACACAAAAACAAACACCTTTGATTATCTGATAGTTAGAATAAAAACAATTTACTTCAACCCTTTACCACCACATTTTTAACACCGCAGTTGTGATTTACTTTGCGTCATAACATTTCAATCAAAGTAAATAGAAAAATGACAACTGCAACACAACCTATCAGAAAGGCATTTGGCAAGGCCATCGCCTTATTGATTGCATCAGTGGCAGAAATTGGGCTTATGGCTCAAAACACAACTGCCAATGGTACGGTAATCGATGAGTCGGGTGAATTCGTCATAGGTGCCAGTGTTATGGAAAAAGGCACTACAAACGGAACAGTAACCGACATCAACGGACACTTTGAACTCAATGTGAGCAACAATGCCACACTTGTTGTATCGTTCATAGGCTACGAGACACAAGAAGTAGCTGCAAGCAACAACGTCGCCATCATGCTACAAGAAGAATTACTTATGCTCGATGACATTGTTGCAATTGGCTATGGTACAACCAAACGAGGCGATGTAACAACCGCCATATCGAGTGTTTCAACAAAAGACATCGACCAACGACCTATTGTATCTGCTGCCCAAGCATTACAAGGCAAAGCAGCTGGTGTCAATGTGATACAGCCCAACGGACAACCTGGTGCCGAAATGGCTATTAGAGTGCGCGGTACTACATCGTTCAATGGTAGCAACGACCCACTCTATGTTGTTGATGGAGTGCCTGTTGACAACATCAAATTCCTCTCGCCTACCGATATTGCAAACATGGAGATACTGAAAGACGCTTCATCGGCTGCCATTTATGGTTCTAGAGCTGCCAATGGTGTAATACTCATCACCACTAAAGCAGGACAAACAGGCGACGCTAAGGTTACACTTATTGCACAAGCTGGTATTACACGTGTGGCTAATAAGTTCGATGTGCTCAACACCGAGCAATATCGCGATTTGCAAAATGAAATAGGCATGATCTCGTTGCCCGATGATCTGACCGACCAAACCGATTGGTTTAAAGAGACATACCGCACAGGCTTGACACAAAACTATCAAGCATCAGTTTCACACTCAACAGGTAAACTCAAATACTATTTCTCTGGCGGATACCAAAAAGAACGTGGTATATTGGAAACATCATTTTATCAGCGCTACAACTTCAGACTTAACACCGAGAGCGAAATACGTTCATGGCTCAAAGCTGCAGCAAGCGTATCGTACTCAGACTACACTTCGAATGGAGGTGGAAGCATGGGAACTGGTTCTACACGCGGAGGTGTCATCCTTTCAGTTATCAACACACCAACCTATGCTCCTATTTGGAACGAAGATAAACCAAACCAATACTACAACAACTTCTACGGCATTGGCAACATAACTAACCCACTTGAAAACCAAGCTCGTACGAAAAACAACCGCAACAGAGAGAACCGAATAATAGCATCGGGTGAATTAACCATCACATTCATGCCTGAACTAACATTCAAAACCAAGTACACTCTCGACCGCCGAAACGGACTAAACACCAGCTTCTTAGACCCAATAAGCACAGCTTGGGGGCGAAACCAATATGGCGAAGCCTACGACGGCAGAAACCAAAACACAGTGCAAACTTGGGATAATATTATCAACTACAACATCAACGTCAGAGAACTCAATACCGACATTATGTTAGGTTCATCGTGGACCGACTCTGACTATCGTAATAGCTGGATCAACGGAAGCCACTTCCGCGACGACAAGATACAAACGCTCAATGCAGCAAATAAAATATCGTGGAACGACACAGGTACTGGCGCTTCTGAATGGGGCATTATGTCGTATTTCGCACGTGCTTCATTCAACTTCGATAGCAAATATATGCTCACTGCCAACCTACGTGCCGATGGTTCATCGAAGCTACACCCTGATCATCGTTGGGGCTACTTCCCTTCATTCTCGGCTGCATGGCGCATCTCGTCAGAAAGCTTTATGAGCGACCTCGATTGGGTTGACGACATCAAGTTGAGAGCTGGCTGGGGACAAACAGGTAACCAATCGGGCATTGGCGACTACGCTTATCTGCAACGCTACAACATCACACGCTACGAATGGTTTAAAGAGGGACAAGAACATGCACTTCCTTCACTCTCGCAAGCTAACTTGCGCAATAGCGACTTGAAATGGGAAACAACATCGCAAACAAGCATCGGACTCGACATCGTTGTGTTCAATGGCAGATTGAACTTCACAGCCGATTACTACTACAAAAAGACAACAGACATGCTTATGAATGTTAGTCTGCCTTCAGGTGCAGCCGCTGCAAGCAACATAGCACGCAACGAAGGAGAAATGGAAAACAAAGGTTTTGAATTCTCGGTTATCTCACACAACTTCACTGGTGCGTTCAAATGGGACACCGATTTCAACATCTCGTTCAACCGCAACAAGCTAACTAAGCTCGAATTGCAAAAAATATACTACGATGCTAAAACATCAGAATACGTCAACGACTATGCTGTACGCAACGAACCTGGCAGAGCACTTGGCGGATTCTACGGATACATAAGCGATGGCGTTGACCCAGAAACAGGCGAACTCATCTACCGCGACCTCAACGGCGACGGCCGCATATCGTCGAGCGACCGTACATACATTGGCGACCCTAATCCCAAATTCACATTCGGTCTGACCAACACATTCTCTTATCGCAACATCACACTCAGCATATTCATGCAAGGTTCGTATGGCAACGATGTGTTCAATGCTTCGCGCATGGAGACAGAGGGTATGTACGATGGTAAAAACCAAACCACCGAAGTGCTCAAACGTTGGCGCCGACCAGGTCAGAGTACAAGTGTGCCAAAGGCTGGTTTCGATATGAAAAACTCAACCTATTTTGTTGAAGATGGTAGCTACTTACGTATAAAGAACGTGCAATTAGCCTACAACATAAAGAACAACGCACTTCGCAATGCAGGCATAACACGTTTGCAACCATACATTACAGCAAGCAACCTCTTCACTGCTACTAAATACACAGGCATGGACCCTGAGGTTAACCAATGGGGCAACAGCGGTGCAGTACAAGGCATCGACTGGGGCACATATCCACAGAGCCGTAGCTTCGTGGCTGGAGTAAACATCGAATTCTAACACACACAAACACAACATCATGAATATTCAGAAAACAATAATATCAGCAGTTGCTTGCCTCGCTTGTGTTGCTTGTTCGCTCGACTATGAGCCTATCGACACATATTCAGACCTAACATACTCTGATGGTAACGAAGACGATGGCAGCGAAGTAGTTTTCCCAAACAGAGAATCGGTTGAAAGCTACATGCAAAAAATATACAACCAACTAAAAAGCCAGCAAGAACACTGGTATCTCGACCTCTTGCTCATCGCTGAAGCACACTCCGACAATGCCTATGCAGGAACCACAGGAGCCGAAGTAGTACCATTTGAAGATAACTCTATCGATGGTTCGAATAGCGTTATCAATCGCGACTGGGACCGATATATGTCTGACGCTGCACTTGCTACCAAATTTATTGTCAGCATCGACAAAGTAGCCGATGGCAGCCTCAGCACAGATGAACAACTTCGCTACAAAGCTCAAGCACAAATATTCCGTGCCATGATATGGTTCGATATGGTCAGACTTTGGGGCAACATTCCTATCATCAGAACCATAGCTACCGACATTACATCAGACAACATCGAAGAGGCATATCAAGCTTACTTCCCATCACAAAACACTGAAGCCGAAGCCTATGCCGCTATTGAAGCTGACCTACTCGAAGCTGTTCAGTATGCTCCTGATCAGACCAACGACAAGACCATATTCACTAAAAACGTAGCTCGCACACTTTTGGCTAAAATATATGCCGAAAAACCCATTCGCGACTATAATAAAGTTATCGACTACGTTGATCAAATATCGGCCGATGGATTTGAACTTGTTGACGACCTCAACCAACTTTTTGGTTTCGATGCCGATAATCAAGACGCAATTGCACGTAACACAAAAGAATCGATACTTGAACTGCAATACATGCCTGGTGCTGGCAACTGGGTGTCGTGGATGTTCGGACGCAACTTGGCCAACTACGACGAAAACTTCACATGGGCTAAGTGGGTCACTCCATCGCGCGACCTCATCAACCTATTCGACAAAAATGGCGATGTGATACGCAAAGAACAAAGCATAGTATACTACGAATGCACTTGGAGTAACTACTACCCTATGGATGAATATCCGTTTATGTACAAAATACGTTCGGGCAACAATAGTATTATCAAATATAGATATGCCGACGTATTGTTACTCAAAGCCGAAGCATTCATAGCTCAGGGCAAACTATCAGAAGCTGCTGCAATCATAAACCAAATACGTCAACGAGTACAACTACCTAAACTCGATAGTTCTGTAACTACCAACGCCGATGAGTTGCTCAACGCATACCTCGACGAACGACGCATGGAGTTGGCATTCGAAGCACAACGCTGGTTCGACCTAGTCAGACTCGACAAAGTTGAAGAGGTGATGAACGCTGTGTATGCTAAAGACAACGGACGAGTGGCACAACGCAACAAATTCACCGAACAGTCGTACCTAATGCCTCTGCCACAACCTGTACTCGACACTAACGACAACCTTATACAAAACCCTGGATATTAAAAACATAGCAATATGAACAACATACCAATCAATATAAAAAATATATTCGGTTTCGGAATTGTTATCACACTCACAGCATGTCAATTACATGCTTGCGACTCTGACGACAATGAAGTTACCCCACAAAAACCAGAAGTAACACCTACCGAGCAAGCCGACGTAAAAGTTATAACCACCACATCGTCGCGTAGCAAAGATTTGAGCGAGACAACACTCACATTCAGCACAAAGGACAATATGTCGCCATCGACTATCAAAATTGACCCTACATCTGAATTTCAAACAATGGATGGTTTTGGCGTAGCTCTCACTGGTTCTACATGCTACAACCTCATGCGTATGTCGGCCGAAAACCGCACAACCTTCCTCAGCAAAACATTCTCTGACACCGAAGGATATGGCTTTAGCTACTGCCGCATATCAATAGGCTGTAGCGACTTCTCACTGAGCGAATACACATGTTGCGACAAACAAGGCATTGAAAACTTCGCCCTCACAAGCGAAGAGACTCAATACGTTATTCCTATCATCAAAGAGATTTTAGCCATCAACCCTGCCCTCAAAATAATGGGCACACCATGGACACCACCTCGATGGATGAAAACTAACAATGCATGGACAAGTGGCGAGCTCAAACCAGAATGTTATCAAGACTATGCAACCTACTTCGTAAAATGGATTAAAGCATTCGAAGCAGAGGGCATCAACATCTACTCGGTAACACCACAAAACGAACCACTCAACAGAGGTAATTCGGCTTCATGCTATATGCCATGGGAACAAGAACGCGACTTTGTTAAATCGGCACTCGGACCTGCATTTGTCAAGAATGGCATCGACACCAAAATATATGCCTTCGACCACAACTACAACTACGACGACATAAGTTCACAGAAGAGCTATCCCGTCAACATCTACAACGATGACGAAGCCGTTAGCTTCTTGGCTGGAGCTGCTTATCACAACTACGGAGGCAACAAAGAAGAACTTACCGCTGTGCACAACGCAGCACCACTTATGGACCTCGTTTTTAGCGAAACATCAATTGGAACATGGAACAATGGTCAGG
>JBGUYH010000103.1:0-38581 GCA_045118595.1 Bacteroidales bacterium
AAAATAGCTCTTGTAAAGGTCGCTTAATCCAATATATGTAGAACGATGTTGTGCTTTGAGTTCACTGATGGCGAGTGTTGGGTTGTAATAGTGCAAACGCACGTAATCGTACCAGCGATCGCCTTCGCAAGCGAGTTCGAGGCGGCGTTCTTTCCACACTTGTTCCCATGTTATCGACGTCTCTTCTTTCCATGTGCATGAGCGATTGTGTACGGCGTTGAAGGCTGCAAGAGCATCGCTGTTTGTTGTTGTTCCGCCATCGAGAAGTGTTTGTGCTTCGGCTAATATGAGATAGACGTCGGCAAGGCGCAGCAGATGAGTAGCAAGCGATGTAGCCATTCTTTGCATACTCGAACCGCAACCTGCTATGTGGTCAGCATCGTCGCCAACAAGGTGTTTCACACTCTGTGCACCTGTAGGGCTTTGAAACGTATCGCCACCAGTCAGACCACCACGAGCAGCAATAGTTGAAGCGTTTGAGTTGAAATAGAAATCGCATATTTCAAAACCGCCTTTGGTAAATGTGTTCGCTCTGTCGGTCCAGAAGTATTCATACACATCGCCAGCCATCATACATGTGGCTTTGCGGCGAGCATCGGTATTGACACGAGTTGCGCTCATAGGATTTTCGCCAAATGCTTCGATAAGGTCAACACTTGGACCTGTCCAACCGCCCCAGCAGTCGCCATATTCGCTAAAGCTATTTGGGGCAAGGTCGCTTTGAAGTGTGTTCTGACGAGTCCAATTAGTGCCATCAGCAGTCCATCGCCAAGCTATAAGGCTCTCAGGGCATGTGTTGTTAGCAAGGCGGAAGATGTCAGAATAGTTCTCCATAAGTGTACGACCTGAATTGTCTTTTACATCTTTTGCATAGTTAACAGCTTGCTGCAAATCATCGCTGTTAAGCGATCCAGATAAGCCAGCTTTGGTTAAATAGACTTTGGCAAGCAATCCTTCTGCACAATATTTATCAATTCGACCCGCATCAGCACTTTCTGGCAACCATTCAATGGCTTGCTTGAGGGTTTTGATAATATAATCGTAGACATTTTCGGGTTTTGCACGGTAGACGTTGTTATATTCTCCGCTATTTATCATGCTTGTATTGTCATGAATGATTGGCACTCCACCAAAATTGCGCACGAGATAGAAATATGTCATTGCTTTCCATGTGAGTGCTTCTCCTTTCGCTGCATTGATAGCGGTTTGTGTACAAGCAGAACCTGCTTTTTCATCAATGTTTTTCAATGCTACATTGCAATAGGCGTTAACCGACCAAAGTGATGCCGACATATTAACAAGGTCTACATCTGTTGAGTTGACGGTAAATGTTAGGTATGGCGATTGTCCCCAATAATAGTTACCTGCCATAACTTCGCCCACTTTGAAAAATCCGCGCTGAAAATCGTACCAAGGCGAGTTGTATATTGAATTAACTGCCTGATAGAGTTGTGTGTCGTTTAGATAGAAATTATCGGTATTGTATGTATCTTCAGTCGGACGATCCAAGAAGTCATCGCACGCTGATAACGATATTCCAGTGGCTATCGTCAGAACCAAATATTTCATATTTCTTATTTTCATAATAGAGTCCTCCACATGTTTTTAGAATGTTACATTAAGTCCGAACGACCATACGGTAGGTGAAGGATAACGACCATTGTCGAGTCCGTAGACGTTAGCACTTGCTGTTGATGCTCCGATTTCTGGGTCGTAACCAGAGTAGTGAGTGAATGTAGCTATATTCTGCACGTTGGCAGATATTCTCACTTTGTCGAGATGAAGCATTTTTACCCACTCTTTTTTCAGATTGTATCCCAATGTAATATTCTTGATGCGCAGATATGAACCATCTTCAATGTAGCGGTCGCTGATAGCATCGTTATCGTTAGGGTCAGCTGTTGTGGCACGTGGTGTTTTAGTATCTGCATTAGCCACTTGCACGTTGGTTATATCATCGTACCAATTCCAAACAGTTACACCGTTAACAACAACACCTTGAGAATAATCTTTATCAGGGTCAATAGGCACAAGTTTGGCTCTGTCGCTGATGTCGGTAAGTTGGTTAGAGTAAGCACTATTCATATGAGTTAACTTCATAGCCAAATAGTTGAATACTTTGTTGCCATATTGTCCATTAAGGAAGATATTTAAGTCAAAATCTTTGTATCGGAATGTATTATTGAAACCGAATGTAAATTTAGGATTCGGACTACCTATGTCGGTTTTGTCGTTTTCATCAATAACGCCATCGCCGTTCATATCTTTGAATTTGAGGTCACCAACCCAAACAGTATTGTAACGATTGAATGTGCCATCAGTAGGATATTTGGCAGGTTTGGCCGATGTTTCAAGGTCGGCTAAGTCTTTATATACACCCTCTACTTTATATCCGTAAAAGTGATAAAGGCTATTACCTACTTCTGTACGTGTTACAACGTCGCTCCACTGGCCGTATCCTTCGATTGCTGGACCATCGTATTCTTTAAGTTTGTTGCGGTTGAACGATATTTGGAACTCTGAATCCCACGAAAAATCGCCGCGTTCCCATGGCGTACCCGAAAGGGTTATTTCCAAACCTTTGTTCTCTATTGTACCATAGTTGCCATAAGGTGATGCAAGTGCTGACGAACCATTACCTCGTGTGCCCATGTACGACGGAAGTTGTAGCTGCGTGAGCATATCTTCCGACTTCTTTGAATATACATCGATAACTAAGTTGGCTTTTCCGCTGAGGAATGTAAGGTCTAAACCCAAGTTCCACTGTTCTTGTGTCTCCCATTTGATGGCTGTGTTAGGTATTTGTGTCGGACGATAACCAGTACCCAATCCTGTTTCCATTTTTGAAATAGGCGAACCCCATTTGTAGCCACCAATACTAGAGTTACCTGTCTGACCCCAACCTATACGCAACTTACCATTCGATAATATGTTTTCGATGCCAAGATTTTTGAAAAACTCTTCGTTGGTAAAACGCCACGACGCTGCTACTGCGTGGAATCCTGCCCATCGGTTGTCTGCTCCAAAGTTTGATGAAGCATCGCGACGATAAGTATATGTTAGATTGTAACGATCATCATGGCTATATGTCAGACGACCAAATATTGATACCATTGCCGACGAGCCATTGCCATATCCAATAGTTGGGTCGCTTGTGCCAAGAGCTGGGTTGTGTACTTCGTCTGAAGGAAGATTTGTTCCTGTTACACTCATGTAGTCATATTTGCTTTCCCATGCTTCATGACCAACCATCACAGTATATGTGTCAGTATCAAACAGTTTCCCATTGTAAGTAATGTAATTCTTAGCTTGCCAGAATTTGTTATTCTTTTTGTTAATTGATGAGGTGTTTGCCGAGCGTGTATATGTGCCAAGTGAAACCATAGGTTCATATATCTCACCCTTCGACCATTCAAGATCGTAGCCCAATTCGGTATGCCATATTAGGTTTTCGAAATAGGGTCTTATGTCCATGAATATGTTACCATTTATTTTTTGACGATCGAGCAATATGTCGTTCATCAAAGCCATTGCTATTGGATTCGGATTGGTGAAACCCTCTTTTGACACTGATGAGTAGCCACCTTCGATGTTGTAAATCTGAATGTCGGGTGGAGTGGTAAGTGCATAATTGATAACACCTTCGTCTTGGTCGGCTTTTAGAAGTCGTTCATCGGTCTTTGAATATGCTACGTTGAAACCTACTTTCATCCACTTGTTGAGTTCGGCATCAACATTTGAACGTATCGAAAGACGCTTGAAATTCGAACCAATGATGGTACCATCTTGTTTCATGAAACCACCAGAAATGTAATAGTGAACCTTGTCAGAACCACCAGTGACACTAACTTGGTGCTGATGTTGGAATGCAGTGCGGAATATGGCATCTTGCCAGTTTGTACCTTTGCCCAATAGTGATGGATCGCAATATTCTTCCGATTCATCGTATTCGCCTGTTGAATTCAGGTCATTGTAGTATTCTGCGAACTCGCGCAAGTCGAGAATATCAAGACGCTTGGTCTGACGTTGCCATGCCATCATGCCTTCATAGCTGAATTTGGCATCGCCACTTTTACCATGTTTGGTGGTGATGAGTACAACACCATTGGCACCTTGTGCTCCGTAGATAGCTGTTGCCGAGGCGTCTTTCAAAATTTCCATCGATACAATATCAGATGGGTTGATGGTCGAGAGTGGTGAAATGGTCGATGTAGCACCATTGCCTAATTTGTCGCCCAATCCATAGTCAGCACCCGATGAACCTCCGCTTTGTATTATTACACCATCGATAACATAGAGTGGTTCGGCATTGGCGTTGATGGTAGCCTGACCACGCACACGAATTGATGTAGAAGAACCAGGAGCACCCGATGTCGATACAGAAGTAACACCTGCCGCACGACCTTGTAAACTTTGATCAAGATTGGTTATGACCGACCCTTTTATAGCTTCTTCACCAACAGATACTGATGCACCCGATAAATCGCTCTTCTTCATCACACCATAGCCCACAACAACAATGTCGTCGAGCTCGGTCGATTCGGGTTCCATTTTTACATCTATTGATGTGCGACCTGCAGGGTCGATTTCTTGGTTTAGATAACCAATAAATGAGAATTTGAGCTTATCGCCCTCGTTGATTTTGATTGTGTAATGTCCGTTAATGTCGGTAATTACACCCACTGTAGTACCAGGTATTGTAACTGCTACACCTGGTAGAGGCTGATTAGTTTCATCGCTTACGACACCACTAACCGCCTTTTGCTGTGCATAAGTTACCACTGAAGCGAGTAACATACACAACAAAAGCGTAATGATTCGAGATTTGCTTTTCATTTTGTTGTATTAATTGATTGTGAATGTTGGTAAGTTGTGTCAGACTATAACCAACAGATGCAAAAGTAATATCCAAACTGATACGTATATAATACTATTCAATCATATGCTTGCACTAATCGCACTACTGTATTAATATATTTTAACAAAATCAATATCTGTAAACTTGGTATTTTGTGTTTTTTATGTTAAAATCGCACAGTCAATCAATCTCTGAAACATATACTATTATGTCAAATATATCGAAAACGAAGGATACTATAATATCACGTGAAGTAACCACACTCAATGAAATAACAGATGCAATGCTTGTATTTGACAGATACAAGGATAAATTTGATTGCCCATTACATTATCATCCAGAATATGAACTCAATTTCATATGTAATTGCAATGGTGCAACACGCATAGTTGGAGATAATATTGAGGCCATTGGCGATTATGAATTGTGTCTCGTTGGTCCTAATTTGTATCACGATTGGCAAAAAGGTAGGTGTGAGATTACTGCATCTTCACGCGAGATAACTACACAGTTTGTAGCTTCTCTTTTTCCTGCACAACTACTTGCAAAAGATATATTTAAGCCAATAACCGACTTGCTGAAACGTTCGGAACATGGTGTACTCTTTAGTCAGCAAACGGCTCAGCGTACAGAGTCGATGCTCAATGAACTTGCTCACACTAGTGGTTTTGAGGCTTACATGCTTTTTCAACGTATACTCTTCGAGCTTGCTACTTCGCCAGATCAACGCATATTGGCTTCCGATTCGTTTCAAGAGAGTAATGGTGTCTCGTTTGATGCTCGTATGGAGCGCATTCACAATTACATAATGGCTAATCATACCGAAAAAGTGATGCTTGCCGATGTTGCAAACCACTTGGGCATGGCACCAATAACAGTGACCCGACTCATAAAACAACGTACAGGCAAATCGTTTATCGACTTTCTGAACGACATACGTTTGGGCTTTGCTACTCGCATGATGGTCGATAGTGATATGAATATAAGTGAAATATGTTTTTCGTGCGGATTCAATAATATATCAAATTTCAATCGCATCTTCAAAAAGCGACAAGGACTTACTCCAACCGAGTTTAGGCAAACATTCCATGGCACCAAGAGAGTGATGTGATATTATACCCAATGTTAAATTATGTTATAATATACATTTTTTTGCAAGCATTGAGGTCTTTTGACAATAAATCTTATATATTTGCTTTTGTCAGCAAAGTAAATAGCTAAAAATTAACGCCTTATCCAAGGGCATTTTATTAACTAAAACAAGTTCATTATGGGATTAGTAGAACAAATGCATCCCGTATGGAAGATGCTAATCAGCGGTCAACGTGATGTAAATTTAACTTATTTGCCAGCCAAAATCCTTCTCTATCGTTGGCGTACCAAACTTAGTATAGATGGGAACGAGGCAGATATTGTTACAGGTGCATCCGAATTATTCAACATCTACCTACAAGGGCAAGCCTTGCCTAATGCAAAGAGAGACATTGAAGCTATAATGGGTAACGCTTGAGAAATAAGGAGGCAATAGTTATGCAGACAACAATGTATGGCTTCGACGATGTATGCCGGTTGATAAACAACGGGCATACTTTGCTTATAGCAGGTGATGAAAATCTTTTGGATAAATTACCTAAAGGGAAATGGATTGCAGGAACTACACCATATTTTATGAGTGGTGATGGATGTTTAATTAGTAAGGATTTGTTGTCGGTTGTTGATTTAACAAATATTACAGACTCGGTTGAAATAACAACATACGACATTGTCTCTATTAAAAATATCTATCGCGATAGTAAACAAGGAGGGTTCTCTGTTATAATCATACCCGCATTTTCTGATATTCATGTATCGTTTGCCATCAATGCACAAGATTATCATGACTTTGGTGTAGTACCACTTGTGGGGTGGGTATCTGGCTTTTTGCTATCTGATGTTTCAGCTATGGCAAAAACGTACTATGGTCCATCAGCCGCAGCAAGTCATGCATTGGCTGTGGTGATGCATGTAGCTCTACCAGCTAATAAATATGCCGATTTAGGTATTGTCAATTTGTTTGAACAGGGCAACGGTGATGAAATAGAGTTTTTAGAAACTGGTTTTAGTGTCAGTGAGGCTCTTGTCAATGGCAATAAAACTGATTTTTCAACATACTTGAAGTGCAATGGTATCGATACACGGTTGCCACTTGTGGCCGATTATAACTCAGAGCGTATCAATACATCGATAAAAGATGTTTGCAGTGGGCGAGTTTCGTTCTATGCTCCAGTTTTTCGAGGTGTGAAATATAAGGTTGCAGCACCAATTGGTGATTATGTAAATGGTTTTACAGATGCTGTCGAGAAGCAAAATTTATCGCCACTATATGCATGTAACTGTATTTTGAACTTCCTCTATTCTAATCTTGAAGGAAAACGAACTGGCGATATTGTTGGTCCGATAACTTTTGGTGAAATTGGTTATATATTGCTCAATCAAACATTGGTTGCGTTGAGCATAAAAGATTTGAAGTAAAGAGTATAGATGTAGATAGCAGAAATGAGGAGCTGCACTTTGATGCAACTCCTCATTTCTGTTTATGTATAGTTACATGTACGATGATGAGGTTTAAATGATGAACTCGACCTCTTTAAATGCATAGCGTCTTATTTTGTTGTGTTTGTCGGCAAGTATCAGATGTCCATCGGGTTCAACGCCAACAATACGAGCTTCGAATGTGCCGTTAGCATCGGCGTATAGGTACATATTTCCATCGGCACGGTAGAGAAGGCTGATATATTCATCGTGAATGGTGTCAAATTGTTCGTTATCTACGAGGTTGAGTGCTATTGCCATTTCTTGCTGAATGCTTTGAGCAAGGGATTGTATGGAATGTGATTTATTGGTCAACATTTGTAGCGAAATGGGATTTGGAGCATCGGATACAAATAGTGTCTGATTTACATTGAGACCTAAACCCATTATTGAATCGGCAATTAAAGTGCCTCGTAATGTGTTTTCTATTAATATGCCTCCCAATTTTTTGTTATCTACATAAACATCGTTAGGCCATTTCATTCTAACATTGTCTACTATGTGACGAACGGCACGAGCTACGGCAGAGGAGATGGCCATCGATAAAAGGTATTGTTGTCTGACATCTAGTTGTTTCGGACGCATGATGATGCTCATCAGTAGGTTTTCATCTCTGTTGCTTTCCCATTTATTTCCTACTTGTCCGCGTCCTGCCGTCTGAAAACCAGCTGTGAGCATAAATAGGTTTTCAATCTGTTCATGGTTCATCAGTCGGCGTAGTTCGCTGTTGGTTGAGTCGGTTTCGGCAATGTGTATGTGTTGTAGCATGTATGTTTTGAACTAAAAAATATAGAGACGCAATTGGTTGTTGCGTCTCTAACTATTGAATGTGTATGTGTTAGGTGTTATTTTTCTGTGGTGTTTAATATGTTACCGCGTCGAACAACTATGCCTTCAATAGAGTCGGCAAGACACGCTTTGTTCGCTGTGCTATGCCAGCTGTATCGTTCTTCATAATAATAGTCGGAGTCGTAACAATTACTCCAATCAGAGATGTCAGCTACTTTATAGAGATAGAATGAGCCTCCGTTATCTCCAATACGACCAGTGAACACATCTTCGTTTATGTGATAGTCGAATATCTCAGTGTTCAGTTCTTCTGCATAAGGGTAGTTGAGATATAATACACCATCATCTATTTCCCAATGAAAATAATAGTATTGATAGCTATATGGTCCATGGCTATAATAGTCTGATTGATAGCCGTATCCGTGTGTTGAATAGCTGTGCGATGGATGGAATACTATGTGGGTATCGCTTGCATAATAGCGATGTGTTTCATGACATATATTGCAATGGTAGTCGTAGTACATACCGAAATTGCCTCTCCATTCGCCTGTTATTATTGCACTTTTGATTTCATCATCATCGAGACATGAAGTGAATGAAAGTGCGATGCAAAGTGTTATTGTAGCATTGAGTATTTTGGTAAATGTTTTCATGATAGTGCTTTTGTGAGTTTAAACAATGCTGTGCATATATCATTTATCGTGCCAATATAGCAAAAACTAATAAATTTTAATGTCAGCACCGAAAGTTCTGTCAATAAAAATTGCAGAGCCTTCGGTGCTTATACTATTTTTAGTTGTGCAAGTTGCTTTTATCGCTTCTTTTTCTTGTTGTTTTTGAAGTCGTTGCGCTTGTCGTTATGTTTGTCGTTGCGTTTATCACCACGTGGAGCAAACTCTTTGCGGTCGTTGCGGCTATGACCACCTTTGAAATGGTCGTTACCTTTCTTCTTTTTCTTGCTACCAAACGAACCGAAGTCGGCGTCTTTACCACCATGTTTCCCGTTGTCTGCCGACATTTCAACAACAAGTTTGTATCCATCGATTGCTTCACCATTCATGCGGTTGATAATCTCTTGTGCATATGTACTATCAACGTCGACGAATGAGAAGTTGCGCATCAGGTCGATGTGTCCGATGGCTATCTTTTCGTTTATGTCGCGTGTGAAGCTATTGATAAGTCCGATGAGATCGCCTGGTCGGATACGGTCTATCTTGCCTACGTTGATGAATAGTCGGCTCATCTTTTCGTCTTCAACACTGCGGCTCTTCTTTTTGTCGCGAACATCGGTAATGTTGAGGTCGATGGCGTTTTGGTAGTATTTGTTGACGTTTTCGAATTCAGAAGCAACGAATTTTTTGATAAGTTCTTCTGTGCTGAAATGCGATAGTTTTTCAACAATTTCAGGCATGAATGGTGCAATTGTAGATTGTTCATCGAACTCTTGGTTTTCGATATTGCTAACGAAGTGTAGGAGTTTTGTTTGGCATATTTCGTCAGCATTAGGCACCATTTTGCGTTCGAATGTTTTGCCCGATACTTTTTCTATTTGCTTTATTTTGCTCAGTTCGCGGCTGTGAACAATGCTTACACTTATGCCTTTCTTACCTGCACGACCAGTTCGTCCGCTTCGGTGGATATATACCTCAGGGTCATCAGGTAGGTTGTAGTTGATGACGTGTGTAAGGTCGGTTACGTCAATACCACGTGCAGCCACGTCGGTAGCTACGAGAATTTGCAAGTGTTTGATGCGGAAATGCTCCATTACGGTATCGCGTTGTGCTTGCGATAGGTCGCCGTGGAGTGCATCGGCATTATATCCGTCAGATATGAGTTTGTCGGCCACTTCTTTTGTCTCTTGGCGTGTGCGACAGAACACGATGCTATATATGTCGGGTACCATGTCGACGATGCGTTTGAGTGCAGCATAGCGGTCGGCAGCCTTAACCATGTAGTAGTGATGTTGTACGGTGTCGGCTCCTTGATTAGTGCGACCGATACGTATCTCGATATGCTCTTTCATGTAGTGGCGAGCCACTTTCTCGATGAATGGAGGCATGGTAGCAGAGAAGAGCAATGTTTGTCGGCTCTCTGGTGTTTCTGCTAAGATGGTCTCTATGTCGTCTTGGAAACCCATGTTGAGCATTTCATCGGCTTCATCGAGTACGAGCCAACGTATTTCACCAATTTTGAGTGCTCCTCGTTTGATGAGGTCGATAACACGACCAGGAGTGCCTACAACAATATGAGCTGCACCTTTAAGTGCTTTGAGTTGCGCACGTATGTCGGTACCACCATACACCGAAACAATCTTCAACTGTTCGGTATACTTAGCAAATGCAGTAAGGTCTTTAGATATTTGCAAGCATAGTTCGCGCGTTGGGCTAAGTATGAGTGCTTGTGTTTGTGCCGATTGTGTATCGGTTAGTTGTACAATTGGTAGTCCGAATGCGCCTGTTTTACCAGTGCCAGTTTGGGCGAGCGAAATAATGTCTTGTCCGTTGTTGAGGATTTCTGGTATCGAACGTTCTTGTACTGGTGTCGGAGTCACAAATCCTAATTCTCCGATGGCTTTCAGTATCTCTGCTGATAAGCCTGTCTCTTCAAATGTCATATTTTTTTATTCTTTGCATTATGCTCCCACCCACGTTCCAATACTACAAATCCCACCAATTTCTATGCGTCGTTTTTGATAGCTTGTGCGTCTTCACAGATTCAAACAAGCATTGTTTTTGCGAATGTATCGGATTGTGACTAAGAGACAATTTTATTAATTCGCTGCAAAAATACGTATGAATTACGAATTATAAGGTACGAATTACGAGTTATGAGGATAAATTGTGTTTTTTTAATTTTTTGAAGTGAGTGTATATTCTACAAATCGGAACCGAACGTTATTCTTTTCATCGTTGAACCATTCTGATGTTTGAGTTTTTTTCCATTTGTTTTTGTCGATATTAGGGAAATAGGTGTCGGGGTTAGTGGCTTCGATGTCTATTTCAGTAACATAGAGATGTGTAGCGTGTGGCATAAATGCGTTGTATATTTCGCCGCCACCTATTACGAATAGCTCTTCGTGTGGTGCAATCATATTTAGAACGTCGTCAACACTGTGTGCTACTTCGGCTCCTTCGCGCTGCCATGTTGTTGAGCGTGTGATTATTATATTGCGTCTGTTGGGCAGAGTGCCTTTAGGTAGAGCGTCGCTCGTTTTACGCCCCATAACAATTGTATGTCCACTTGTTATCTCTTTGAAATGACGTAAATCGGCTGATATGTATACAAGTTGGTCACCGTTTTTGCCTATTGCTCCGTTGCGGTCGATGGCAACAATCATTGAAATGGAAGACATTTTTTATGTGAGTTACTAAGTTCGTTTTTACTATATGGCTTGTGTGATGTTGCTATTCAATACTTTAGTGGCTAACAATGGCGTTATAGAAATTCGGCAAGTTGTGGTAGTGTTATGCGGTTTTCGTATATAGCTTTGCCAATGATGACAGCAGGTACATTGTTGTCGCGTAGGCGATAAAGGTCATCGATGCAGCTAACACCGCCACTTGCAACAATCCATATATTGGGTATAGCATTGAGTATCTCGCGATACAGTTCAACAGATGGACCTTGTAACATTCCATCGCGGCTTATGTCGGTGCAGATAACTTTGCGAATACCTTTGTTGTAATATGACTTGATAAAATCCATTAGCTCCAATTGAGTATTCTCAATCCAACCAGTAACAGCTACTTTTCTGTCTTTGGCATCGGCACCGAGTATGATGCGGTCGCTACCAAATTTATCAATCCAAGTGGTGAATTCATCTGCGTTTTTCACAGCAATGCTACCACCAGTAACCATTGAAGCACCACAATCAAAGGCGATGTTGAGGTCGGCTGTTGTTTTCAGTCCGCCACCAAAGTCAACAGTTAATTTTGTAGCCGATGTGATGGCTCGGAGTGTTGCATGATTGACAATGTGACCAGCTTTGGCTCCATCGAGGTCGACAAGATGCAAGCGTTTGATGCCGTTATCTTCAAACATACGTGCTACTTCAACGGGGTCTTCATTGTATATTTTCTTTGTGTCGTAGTCGCCTTTGCTTAGGCGTACGCATTTGCCGTCAATCATATCGATGGCTGGTATTATTTCCATAGTTTTAAGAGGTTGTTTTTGCAAAATTACGAATCATTAATGATAAGTGTGGAATAATTATGAATGGTGATTTCTTTATTTTTGCCTTATGAAACGACAACTTATAATTGAGTCGGATGGTCATGATGGGCTCATTGCTTACATCGATGGCACTCCCATTGTTACATTTGGCACAACTCTCGATGAGGTTATCGACAATGTTCTGATGGCTGTAGAGGAGTATAATGCTCAGTTGCCACAAGTTGAACATATAGTGATGGCCGATGTGGTGCTTAGCAGTGAGTTAGAATCGGCAGATGAGCCTACCGATACTCCTGATTAGTGTGCTTCGAGCCAATTTTGTCCGATACCTATTTCAGCAATAAGTGGTACACTTAGTAGTTTGTTGCCGTTGTTGTCAGTGGCCGCGTTTTCCATTTGTTGGCGTACCAATTGTGAAACTTCGTCAATTTCAGTTTTGGGTGTGTCGAATACAAGTTCGTCGTGCACTTGTAGTATCATCTTCGTTTGTAGATGTCGGCGTTTTAATTCGTGTGCAATGTTTATCATTGCTATTTTTATTATGTCAGCAGCAGTACCTTGTATTGGCGCGTTGATGGCATTGCGTTCGGCAACTCCGCGAACCACAGAGTTTTGCGAGTTGATATCATCGAGTTCACGGCGGCGTCCAAAGAGTGTGCTTACTGAGCCTTTCTCTTTAGCATCGGCAATGCATTTGTCCATGTAGTTGCGAACGCCTTTGAAGCTGTCGAAATAGCCATCTATTATTTCTTTTGCTTCTTTTCGTGGGATGTCGAGGCGTTCTGCAAGTCCGAAAGCACTGATGCCGTATATTATGCCAAAGTTTGCTGTTTTGGCTTTCCGACGCATATCTTTTGTGACATTATGGAGGTCTACTTTGAATACTTTTGCAGCAGTGGCGGCATGAATGTCTTCGCCTCTGTTGAATGCTGCTATTAGGTTTTCGTCGCCACTAAAATGTGCCATCAAGCGTAGTTCTACTTGTGAGTAGTCGGCTGCTAAAATAACATGGTCGGCATCGGAGGCAACAAAGGCTTTGCGTATTTCTCTACCATTCTCATCGCGTATTGGAATATTTTGCAAATTGGGGTTGGTACTCGACAAGCGTCCGGTGATAACCACTGTTTGGTTAAACGATGTGTGTATGCGCCCCGTGCGGTTATTGATTAGCTTTGGCAGAGCTTCGGAGTATGTGTTTAGGAGTTTTTGTAAGCCTCGGTAATTGAGTATCTCGCTCACAATGGGGTGACTGTGTGCAAGTTTTTGCAGCGTATCTTCGTTAGTAGAATATTGTCCGGTTTTGGTCTTTTTGACCGATGCGTCGATTTTTAGTTTTTCAAACAATATGTCGCCTACTTGTTTTGGACTACTTATGTTGAATGTTTCGCCAGCCATATCATAGATGTGTAGCTCGGCTTCTTTTATCTGCGTTTTAAGTGTTTCTGAATAGCTATTGAGTGCTTCAGTGTCAAGTGTTACGCCAGTGTGTTCCATGTCGGCAAGCACAGGCATAAGTGGCATTTCGATATTATAAAATAGCTGTTGTAGCTGTTTGTTCTGTTGCAATTGTGGTTCGAGTGCTAACCATAGTTGAAGTGTTATGTCGGCATCTTCGGCTGCATACTCTTTTATTTTTTCAATAGGTACATCGCGCATGTTTTTTTGTTGAGTGCCTTTACCTATCAGTTCTTCTATTTCGATGGGGCGATAGTGTAGTAACGTTATAGCCATATCGTCCATGTTATGGCGCTGATTGGGGTAGAGCAGGAAGTGCGCTATCATGGTGTCGCACAGTGTACCTTTAACTTCGATGTTGTAGTGTGACAAGATGAGTATATCGTATTTCATGTTCTGTCCCACTTTTACTATTTTTTCTGAGCTAAACACGGGTGCAAAAAATGCCAAACGGCGTTGTGCTTCTTCGTGACTATTAGCTGAAAAAAGGTCGTCGGTGCTGCGGAATGGTATGTAATAGGCTTGGTGCGCTTGTGTGGCAAACGAGAGTCCAACAATGTCGGCTTGCATGGCATCAACTGATGTTGTTTCAGTATCGAAACAAACGATGGATGCCTGACTTAATGTGTTGGCTAATTGTTGAAGCTCTTCATCGCTTTCAACAACAATGTATTGGTGCGGTGTGGTAGCTGCACTTTGTAGGTTGGTGTTGTCAGTTTCGATGGCTGGTTCGGGTGTTGTGGTTGCAAATAGTCCGCCTAATTCGTTTTCTGATGTAGTGGCAAATATGTTGTCGATGCGTGGCATTACATTGCGAAATTCGAGTTCAGCAAATAATTGTTGCAACTCGTTGCGGTTTGGACTCTGTAGTTGTGCCTTTTCAAGGTCAAAGTCGACGGGTGCATCTGTGATTATGGTGGCTAATGTGCGTGATAGCATTACTTGTTCGCGATGAGCAATGAAATTATCTTTCATTTTACCTTTGAGTGAGTCAATGTTCTCATATATGCCATCAATTGAACCATATGTGGCTAATAGCTCTTTAGCTCTTTTTTCGCCCACACCCGGACAGCCTGGTATGTTGTCAGACGAGTCGCCCCACAAACCTAAAAGGTCGATAATTTGTTCAGGACGTTCTACTCCAAAATGTTCTTGTATCTCTTTTAGTCCCCACTCTTCGGTAGTGCCGCTTGCTTGCGGACGATACATCATTACGTTGCCCCCCACAAGTTGTGCATAGTCTTTGTCGGGGGTCATCATAAATACGGTATCAACCTTGTCTTTAAGCTTAACCGACAATGTGCCAATTATATCGTCGGCTTCAAAGCCCGGACATTCAACAATAGTAATGTTCATGGCTTGTAAGAAGCGTTTTATGTATGGCACAGCTACACGTATATCTTCAGGTTGTGCTTCGCGTTGCGCTTTATACTCAGGATACATCTGATGCCTAAACGTTGGTCCGTGTACATCGAAAGCTACAGCAATGTAGTTTGGCTTACGTTTAGAAATAACATCGACAACGGTGTTTACAAAACCAAATATTGCCGATGTGTTGATGCCCTTTGTATTGATGCGAGGCGAACGCAAAAAAGCGTAATAAGCACGGTAAATGAGCGCATAGGCATCGAGCAAGTATGCTGTAGTCATGAGTTTAGTCTATGAATTGTGAGTATCGAATATGTGTAGTCAATAATGGTCAAAGATAGAGAAAACAAACGAATTATTTATCATTCGTAAATTGCCAGTTTCCAATAGTAATTGGTAATTAGTAATTAACTTTGCACTCGAATTAAGATTATATAAAATGGACAACCAGGAAGTACCCGTATTGCTGCTCACGGGTTATTTAGGCAGCGGCAAAACAACACTTCTAAACCGCATTCTGTCGAACAAACGAGGCATTAAATTCGCTGTTATTGTTAACGATATTGGCGAGGTTAATATCGATGCCGATTTGATTGAAAAAGGCGGTATTGTTGGACAAAAGGATGACAATCTTGTAGCATTGCAAAACGGTTGTATTTGCTGCACACTCAAGATGGATCTTGTGGAGCAATTGCATGAAATTGTGGCACAACATCGTTTCGATTATATTGTTATCGAAGCCAGTGGCATTTGCGAACCCGGACCAATAGCCCAAACCATTTGCTCAATTCCACAGCTCGACCCACGTTATAGCCGAGGCGGATTGCCAAAGATGGACTGTATTGTTACAGTTGTTGATGCTTTGCGTATGCAGAGCGAATTCGGTTGTGGTAGTGCATTGGTAGGCAAAAATATAGGCGAAGAGGATATTGAAAATCTTGTTATTCAGCAAATAGAATTCTGTAACATTGTGCTGCTTAACAAAGCAAGCGAAGTTAGTCCGGAGGAACTTGGCCGAATAAAAGAGATTGTGAGAGCATTGCAACCTAAGGCTGAGATAATTGAGTGTAACTATGGCGATGTTGAACTTGATAAGATAATAAATACAGGCATGTTCAACTTCGACAAGGTAGCTACCTCTGCAGCTTGGATCAGCGAGATAGAAGGACCTATTGACGATGATGACGACGATGACGAACACGAGCATCACCACCATCACGACGATGATGAACATGAGCATCACCATCATCACGACGATGATGATGACGATGATGAACACGAGCATCACCATCATCACCACCATCATCATCACGATGGAGGCGAAGTGGAGGAGTATGGCATTGGCACATTTGTTTACTATGCACGCCGTCCGATGAATCTTGGTATGTTCGACGATTTTGTTGCTCGCAAATGGCCTAAGAGTGTGATTCGTGCAAAAGGTGTTTGCTACTTTGCCGATGAGCGCGACACATGTTACCTCTTTGAGCAGGCAGGTAAACAAATACAACTTAAAAATGTTGGACAATGGTACGCAACCATGCCACCTCACGAACTTGAGGTCTTCATGATGCAAAACCCAGGATTGCAACGCGATTGGGATCCAGAGTATGGCGACCGCATGCAGAAACTCGTCTTTATTGGTCAGCACATGGATAAAGCAGCCATTTGTGCAGCTCTCGATGCCTGCCTTGAATAGAGTGGGTTTTATTTGATATATTATTAATAGGTCATTGTATAAAAATTGCGATGACCTATTATTTTTTTTGTTAAAAATCTAAAATCCAAATTTTAAATTCTACATTTGTAATGTAATAGAGTTGTTGGACATATATTTCAAAGACTTAAATTATATATAATAAATATCTCAATCAATTTAAACATGAAACACATTTTACTAATTTTTGCATGTGCAATTGTGTCAATGGTGCATGCAAGTGCCGAAGATCAAGGCTGGTCTCTTCAAATGGCGTTCTGACAGTTACAAAAGATTTTGTCTACAGTGACGGAAAAGATTATCCGTGGGTATCAGAGAAGAATAGTATAACAGCAGTAGTATTTACTGATGATGTTACAGCAATTGGTGCTGAAGTATGTTATAACTATTTGTCGTTGGAAAGTGTAAGCATAGGCAATGCAGTTAAAAGTATAGGCAAGAATGCTTTCTCATGGTGTCAGAATTTGAAAACAGTGAATATGGGCAATGGTGTAGAAAGCATTGCAGAAGCTGCTTTCAAAGCGTCAAATCATATAACAGAATTGTCTATTCCAAGTAGTGTTATATCTATTGGCCAAAATGCCTTTAGTGGTTGTAGTGGTTTGACAGAAATAACAATACCAAGTGGCGTTAAATCAATTGGTCAAAGCGCATTTTATGATTGTGTAGGTTTGACAAGTTTAACTATTTCTGAAGGTGTTGAAACTATTGGCGGAAGTGCTTTTTCAACATGTGAAAGTTTGACAGAAGTAATAATTCCTAAAAGTGTAGTTACTATTAGTAGTTGTGCCTTTGAATATTGTAAGGGGTTGACTAATATTACAATATCAGAAGGTGTTGAAGTAATTGGATATAGTGCTTTTTTCTGTTGCACTAACTTAACAAGTGTAGTTATTCCTAATAGTGTTACAAAATTGGGTGAAGAAGCTTTTGCTTCTTGTACTAAGTTAGAAACAGTAACCATTGGTAGTGGAGTGACTGAAATGGATGATTGGTATTCTCCTTTTGCATTTAGTCCTGTGAAGACGATATACTCAAAATCTACAACACCAAGTAAGTTTGGTGGTTTTGAGGGTTGTACAATCTATATTCCTACTGGCACAACAAGTGTGTATCGGAGCAAATGGGGTAGCAAAAATACATACATTGAAGAATCAGCAACTCCAGTAGTAGATATTGAGAATGCAAGTAGCGCAGTAATATCTGGTGTATATACTATTTCTGGTCAGTTTGTTGGCAATACAACAGATAATTTGTCACATGGTGTTTATGTAGTAACATACACCAATGGCACAAGTCATAAAGTTCTTGTGAAGTAAGAAAGCAAGAAGACATATCTAACTAAGAATAGGGATTGGTACGAATATATGTATCAGTTCCTATTTTTTGTATAGATAATTCTGTTTGTCGACTAATCAATACAAAAATAGGCCACCACAAATTTGTGTGGTAGCCTATTTCTATCAGAATTCCTATAAAATTAGAGTCGAGCTTTGATGGCTTTTGTAGCCTCTTCGTAGCCTGGTTTTTCGAGCAGAGCAAACATATTTTTCTTGTAAGCTTCAACACCAGGTTGGTTGAATGGGTTGACGCCAAGTACATAGCCGCTTATGCCACAAGCTTTTTCGAAGAAATAGATGAGCTGACCCAAATAATATTCATTGAGTTCAGGTATTTCAACGCGCAAATTAGGTACACCACCATCGGTGTGAGCTATGAGTGTGCCCAATTCAGCCATTTTGTTCACCTCATCGATGCGTTTGCCAGCAAGGAAGTTGAGTGAGTCGAGGTTAGCTTCATCGCTTGGGATAACCACTTTGCGGTTAGGTGTCTTAACCGAAACAACAGTTTCAAAAATGTTGCGTACGCCCTCTTGTATCCACTGACCCATAGAGTGAAGGTCGGTAGTGAAGTCAACACCAGCAGGGAAGATACCCTTACCATCTTTACCTTCGCTCTCGCCGAAGAGTTGTTTCCACCACTCAGTGAAGTAATGAAGTTTAGGTTGGTAGTTGACGAGTATTTCAATTTCTTTACCCTTACGGTTGAGTACATTGCGTATAGCAGCGTAGATAGCAGAAGGGTTTTGCTCGAAAGGTACATTTTCTGCAGTTGCTACTTCCATATCTTTAGCACCAGCTACAAGCTTACGAATGTCGAAGCCTGCAATGGCAATTGGTACTAATCCTACAGGAGTGAGAACAGAGAAACGACCACCTACATTGTCGGGAATGACAAATGTTTTGTAGCCTTCTTGGTTAGCCAATGTGCGCAATGCACCTTTAGCTTTGTCGGTTACAGCAATAATCTTTTTCTGAGCAGCTGCTTTGCCATCTTTCTTCTCAATAAGTTCTTTCAAGAGACGGAATGCGATAGCTGGCTCTGTTGTAGTGCCTGACTTAGATATGACAACAACACCAAACGACTTGTCTTTCAAGAATTCAAGAAGGTCGGCAGTGTAGTCTTCGCCAATATTCTGACCTGCGAAAATCATCACAGGGTTTTTACGTTCGCGCAAAAGATAGTCGAAGCTATTCGATAAGCCATCGATTACGGCACGTGCACCAAGGTAGCTACCACCTATGCCAACAACAACAACGTAGTCGGCATTGTCGCGCATTTGCTTTGCTGCAGCCTCAATGTCGGCAAATTCAGCTTCGGTTATTGAGCTTGGCAAGTTGAGCCAACCCAAAAAGTCGTTGCCAAGTCCGTTGCCAGCATGCAATGTCTTGATGCCTGCCTCTACTTCGGCTTTGATATTCTTAAGCTCTTCGTCGGTAGCAAATGCTTTGACGCGAGCTGTTTCGAGTTTAAGGTTTTCCATTGCTAAAATCTCTTTATGTATTGGTTTGTGTTTCTGTGTTGATGAAGTCTTACCTCAATTGGTCGGTTAGAAGCATGCACTCAATGATAGGTGATACTTTGCCATAGATTATGTTGTAGACACAATCGGTAATAGGCATATTAACTTCATATTTTTGGTTTATCTCGTGTATCGATTTTACAGCGTAGTATCCTTCTGCTACCATTAGCATTTCCATTTGTGCTGCTTTCACAGAATAACCTTTGCCAAGCATAGCACCAAAAGTGCGGTTACGGCTGAATTGTGAATAACAAGTTACCAAAAGGTCGCCCAAATATGCAGAACTTTTAATGTCGCGACTGATAGGATGAACTGTATCAACAAAACGTTTCATCTCTTGTATGGCGTTTGAGATGAGTACTGCCTGAAAGTTGTCGCCATAACCTAAACCATGGAATATACCTGAGGCTATGGCCATTATGTTTTTCAGTACGGCAGCGAACTCAGTGCCATATATGTCATCAGATATGGTGGTTTTGATGAACGAGCAAGTTATTATTTGTGCAAATTCACGAGCCAACTTGAGGTTCTGACACGCCAATGTGAGATACGACAAGCGTTCGAGCGATACTTCTTCGGCATGGCACGGACCGCTGATGACTCCGATGTGCTCAATGGGCACACCCAATGTCTTGTTTATCCAACTACCAACAATCATGTTTTCGTCGGGGATGAGTCCTTTGATGGCCGATATGACAAATTTTCCACTCATATCCTCAGTGAGAGTCGACATGGCCGACTTGAGGAATGCCGATGGAATGGCAAATATCAGCACATCAGAACGACGTACAATCTCGTTAATGTCGTTGGAGAATCGTATTTTTGATGTGTCAAATTTGACAGAGGTGAGATACTTTGGGTTACTGCCCGTGATTCGGAATGTGTCGATGTCTTTCTGATTACGTACATACCAGTGCAACATGTTCTTGTTGCACATCACCATTTTGGCAATAGCTGTTGCCCAACTACCACTACCAATGATGCCTACCGAAAAGTTTTCGGGCAATATCTTTTGTTCTTCCTGCTCCATTATTCTGTCCACGATTTCACTAACTCTTGCGATGGGTTGGCAAGTCCGAGTTTCAATTTTTTATTCTGTCCGCAAAGATCTTGGAAGAGTTTGTTTGGGTTCAAGCCTTTTAGGTCGTCAACTTTGTTGATACCCATTTTGTAGAGTACGCCAATCCATTCGGTTGGTACACCAGCGGCATTGAAGGCTTGTTCGCCATCGCGTTCTTTCTTCTTCTCTGGTTTCATTTGTGGGAAGAGAAGCACTTCTTGTATGGTTGTCTGACCTGTCATAAGCATACACAAACGGTCGATACCGATGCCGATGCCCGATGTAGGAGGCATACCATATTGTAGTGCACGAAGGAAGTCTTGGTCGATAATCATAGCCTCATCATCGCCCTTCTCCGACAATCGCATCTGCTCTTTGAAGCGTTCTTCTTGGTCGATAGGGTCGTTGAGCTCTGAATATGCATTAGCCAACTCTTTGCCATTAACCATGAGTTCGAAACGCTCGGTAAGACCAGCTTTGCTGCGGTGCATTTTGGTGAGTGGCGACATTTCGACAGGGTAGTCGGTGATGAATGTTGGTTGGATGAAAGTGCCTTCGCATGTTTCGCCAAATATTTCATCAATGAGTTTTCCTTTGCCCATTGTGTCGTCAACCTCTACGCCTACTTTCTTAGCTACTTCGCGAATTTCATCTTCGTTCATATTGTTGAGGTCGTAGCCTGTTTTCTCTTTTATAGCATCGAGAATAGGGAGTCGGCGATATGGTGCTTTGAATGATATGATATTGTCGCCAACCTTAGCTTCGGTTGAACCATTGACTGCGATGCAGATGGTTTCCAATAGTTTTTCGGTAAACGACATCATCCAATTATAGTCTTTGTACTGCACATAGAGTTCCATGCAGGTGAACTCTGGGTTATGGTTACGGTCCATACCCTCGTTACGGAAATTCTTGCCTATTTCGTACACACCTTCAAAACCACCAACAATTAGGCGTTTGAGATACAACTCGGTAGCGATACGCATGTACATGTCGATGTCGAGTGCATTGAAGTGTGTGATGAATGGACGTGCCGATGCGCCACCAGCAATGGCTTGCAATGTAGGTGTTTCAACCTCGGTGTAACCAGCTTCATCGAGTACGTTGCGCAATGTTTTGAGTACAGTGGCACGTTTGAGGAATGTGTCTTTTACGCCTTCGTTTACCACGAGGTCAACATAGCGTTGGCGGAATCGTAATTCAGGGTCGTCGAATTTATCGTAAGCTACGCCATCTTTGTATTTAACAACAGGCAGTGGTTTTATCGATTTTGCCAAAACAGTAAGTTCTTTGGCATGTACACTTATTTCGCCAGTTTGTGTGCGGAATACATAACCTTTGACACCGATAAAATCGCCAAGGTCGAGGAGTTTTTTGAAAACCGTGTTGTAAAGTTCTTTGTCTTCATCTGGGCATAATTCATCGCGTGAGATGTACACTTGTATGCGTCCCTTCGAGTCTTGTATTTCAACAAACGAAGCTTTACCCATAACACGTCGGCTCATCATACGACCGGCAATGCATACGTTGCGTGGTTCTGCATCATCGGTAAACGATGCGATGATGTCGGTTGAAAAGGCGTTGGTAGGATATTCTGCTGCAGGGTATGGGTCGATACCCATATCGCGGAGTGCCTGCAAATTGTTGCGGCGGTTAATCTCCTGCTCGCTGAGGTCTTCTATTAAACTCATTATATTTTGATGTAAATCTTTTTTTCGAAAAAAACCAGTTGCAAAGATATGAATAAATTGCGAGTTACAAGTTACGAATGATGAGTTACAAGCGATGATTGTTATTCCAATGCTATTTTCTTACTTGTCCGTTGCCTCTGATAATCCACTTATATGAGGTTAGCTCTTTGAGTGCCATAGGTCCGCGAGCATGTAGTTTTTGTGTGCTTATGCCTATTTCAGCGCCTAATCCAAACTGTGCGCCATCGGTGAAAGCTGTTGATGTATTATGATAGCAGCATGCAGCGTCAACAATGCGTAAGAAGTCGGCTGCTGTTTGTTCGTTTTCTGTTATTATGGCTTCTGAGTGTTTCGATGAGTAGTTGTAGATGTGTTCCAATGCACCAGCTAAGTCGTCAACTGTTTTGATAGCCATTTTGAGCGATTGAAATTCTCTGCCAAAGTCAGCCTCTTGAGCATGTGTTAGGGGGGCTTGATAATGTCCGTTGAGGATAGAATATGCTCTTTCGTCGGCAAAAATTTCTACATTTTTTTCTGCTAATGGTGCACATATGTTGGGTAGGTCGGCAAGGCGCGATGCGTGTATTATGAGGCAGTCGAGGGCGTTGCATACGCTTACTCGGCGTGTTTTGGCATTCAGTATTATTTGTTTGCCTTTCTCAATGTCGGCATCTTTGTCGAAATAGGTATGTACCACACCAGCGCCAGTTTCAATTACGGGTACTTTGGCATTGTCGCGAACGGCATTGATGAGGTTTTTCGAGCCACGTGGTATGAGTACGTCAATGTAGTCAATGGCGTTCATTAGTTCTGTGGCTGCTTCTCTGCCAGGAGGTAATAATTGTATGATGTTTTTGTCGAGTCCGTTTTTTTCTAACACTTGGTGCATTATATCTACCATTGCTAAACTTGATTCGTTGGCATCACTACCTCCTTTGAGTACTACGGCGTTGCCAGAGCGCAGACATAGCACAGATACATCAACGGTTACATTGGGGCGTGCTTCGTAGATAACTCCGACAACTCCGAGTGGTACACGCACTTTCGACAATTTGAGCATGTTGGGCAGTGTGCGTTCTTCTAATATCTCACCACATGGTGCTGGTAACGAAGCTACTTTGCGTGTGTCAGATGCAATGCTCCTAATGCGCTCGGCATTGAGCATTAGTCGGTCGCACATGGGGTTGGTTGGGTCCATGCGTGCCATGTCGGCGGCATTTGCTTTTGTTATGCGTTCAATGTTTGCCTCTAATGCATCGGCTATCTCTGTTATTATAGTAGCACTTTGCGTGGCTGTGAGTGCATTCAAACTGCGTGCTGCTTCACGTGTTGCAAGGAGTTGTTGCTGTATCATGTTATGATTGAGATATTATTCTGTATTAGCTGTTAATATATGTACAGATAGTCGTAGTGAATAAGTGGCTTTGCGTGTTGCGTGTCTGCTAATTGGGCAATTTTTGAGCGATCGATATTGGCACGACCAACGCCAATTATCTGTCCTTCACCATCTTTTATGAGTAGCATGTCGTCTTTTTTGAAATCGCCATCAATAGCTACTACACCAGGAAGTAACAAACTTGCTGCGTGTTCGTGCGATAACAATGCAGACTTTGCACCTTGGTTGACCACTACAGTTGCTTTGGCAAATCCGTCGGAATAGGCAATCCATTTTTTTACTGCCGGACTACGTTGACCTGCAATGAAGTGGGTACAGATAAAATCGGTATTGCCTGCAGCAAGGTTTGTTATTACGTTGGGTTTGGTGCCGTTGGCTATGTAGACATCAATACCCGATGCGGCTGTCTTTTGTGCTGTTTTGCATTTGGTTTGCATGCCTCCACGTCCGAATCCCGACTTTGTTGTTTGCACATATTGTGTTACGTTGAGATTAGGAGCTATTTCGCGTATTACTTTAGAATCTGCATCGTTAGGATTGCCATTGTAGATACCATCTATGTTGCTTAGTATGAATAGTTTCTCGCAATCCATCATCGATGCCATCAGACCTGAGAGTTCATCATTGTCGGTAAACATAAGAGCTGTTACCGATACAGTGTCGTTTTCGTTCACAACAGGCACTACACCGCTTTGCCACAATGTAGTGATGCAGTTTTTCATGTTTAGATAGTGCTCGCGTGTAGAAAAGTCTTGCTTAGTTACTAATATTTGACCAATAGCTATTTGGTGTCTGTCGAATATCTGTTTGTATTGGTCGATGAGTTTTACTTGTCCAACCGACGACAAGAGTTGGCGTTGTGCTACAGGGTCGAGGTCTTTGTAATCTTTTATCATTCCTCGTCCGGCAGCTACAGCACCCGACGACACAAATATTATTTTGTGACCTGCTTTATGTAACGTTGCAATTTGCGCTACCAAATCTTCCATTCGTTCTACATTCAGAGTGCCATCTGCACGTGTTAGAACATTGGAGCCTACTTTTATTGTTATTGTCATTTGCCGATAATCTTATTGTACGAACCCATAATGCCTTTTATCACAGCCGATGTAAATCCAGCATGTTCCATTGCGTTGATGCCTGTGATTGTTACACCTTTTGGGGTGCACACTTTGTCAATTTCGACCTCTGGGTGACTACCATTTTTAAGTATCAATTCGGCAGCTCCTTTTACTGTTTGAGCTGCTATTTCGGCCGATTGTTTTGATGTGAGTCCCATCTCAATACCACTCTCCATCATTGCACGTATGAAACGTAGCGCATGTGCTATTCCACACGATGCTAAGGCAGTAATGGCTGGCATTAGTTGCTCGTCGATAATGATACTTAAGCCCATCTGACTAAATATCTCTGAAGCTATGTCGGCTTGCTCGTCGGTGGTATTTTTGAGACATAGTGCTGTTACCGACTCTCTGACTTCAGCTGCCGTGTTAGGCATAGCTCGCACTATAGCATGTTTTCCACCCAATGCTTCATCGAGTTGTTCTAAGTTTATGCCACTAGCTACGCTAATTACTAGTGCATCGCTCTTTATGTCGTTTGCTACTTTTTTTATGACGTCGATAATTAACCATGGTTTGACGGCAAATATGACTATGTCGGCATCGCGCACTGCTGCATTGTTGTCAGTTGTGGTGCAAAAACCAACTTCGGCAAGTGGCTTTAGGTGGTCGGGATTGCGACGTGTGAGTGTTATTTGTGATGCGTGAGTCAGACCTGCGGCTACTATGCCTTTGGCTACGGCCGAGCCCATATTACCTCCGCCTATTATTGCAATGCGTTTCTGTGCTATCATAGTTGATTTTTTCTTTTTATCGCTTTGCAAAGATAATGATATGTTATTAATTATACAGAATGTTAATAGGTATTTGAGATTTGAAAAATTAAATAGTAAGTTTTTAGATTTTTAATTTTGATGTAAGAGGAAAATACTACGCAGAAATGTTATTTGTTGGTGTATCTGCGTGAATAATAGCTGATTAGATATTTTTAGCGTCGAACGATTTTAGTTCTAATATGCCATTGGTGCAAACGGCATAGGTGCTACCTTGCATCCATTCGCCAAGTATGAGCAGTCGGCTATTGGGTTGTAGTTGATAGTCGGCTATAACGTGCCTATGGCCAAATATGAAATAGTTTGTGTCGTTACCTTCTGATAGATATTGTCGGGCAAACTTTACTTGGTGTTCGTCTTCACCTTGAAAGCTATGAAATTTTGATACGTTGGCGTTGTGTTTTCTACTGCTTTTGCTCCATGTGCGAGCTATCCAACCACCCAAATCAGGATGAATGCACGAATAGCAAACTTGTGCTATGCGCCAATTAAAAAGCCACTTGAGCATATTGTAGCCGCGGTCGTAGTTACCAAGTCCGTCTCCATGTCCGATGAAGAATTTTTTTCCATCAGCGCAGAAACTAAAGTGTTCGTGATGTATTTCAACTCCGCATTCGTTGGGTAGATAATCCCACATCCAGACATCGTGGTTGCCTGTAAAAATGTGTACTTTGATACCTTTTTCGGTTAGTTCACATAGTTTTGCCAAGAAACGTACAAAGCCTTTTGGGACAACGGTAGTGTATTCAAACCAATAGTCGAAAATATCACCCAATAAGTATACTTCGTCAGCGTCATTTCTTATAGCATCGAGCCACTTAACAAAGCGCAATTCGTGTGTTCTGTGGTCGGCTATGGTTGGTGCACCCAAATGAACGTCAGAAGCGAAGTATAGCTTCATAGCCTATGTGTGTCAAATTTATTTGAAGAGTTCGGCTATGCGATTGTCAAGGCGTGTTCCAAAGAGGTCTTTGCCAATGAGTGAGCCATCGCGTCCAACGATGTAGTTAGACGGAACAGCAGTTATATTGTAGATGCGTACTGCTGTTGAGTTGCCACCCATAAAGTCACACATGTTGTACCATGGCATATTGTCGGCTTCGAGCGCACTTTCCCAAAGGAGTTTGCTTGTGTCGACCGATATTTGGAATATTTCTAAACCTTTAGAGTGGTATTTTTCATACAATTTTGCCAATTGATTGTTGAGTTTGCGTGAGTCTTCGCTTTGCGATGCCCAAAATTGCAATATGACAATCTTACCCTTTAGGTCTGACAATTTATGAATTTTACCATCTTTGTCGGGTAGTGCTATGTCGGGCGAGTTAACCTCGTTAGCCTCTTTCATTATTTCGTCTGTACGTTTTTGCTGTGCTATGGCGTGGCGTACGAGCAATACTCTGTTGCACAAATCGCTAACGCGTGCATTGTTTGGATATACTATGCGAAGGCTTGTAGCAACGGTGTTGTAGAGTATGAGGTCATCGCGTGTCATCATGTCGAAAATCGGCATGTCAAAGATGGTTTGGAATAGTGCGAAATAGCTTACAAACGAACGTGGATTTTCGAAAATGAACTTATGCACATAAGCTTTATGTTTGTTTATGCTGTTCATAAACTTCTCCGATGCTATGCGACGTTCTTCTTGTGTCATCTGAGGATTTGATGCAACAGCTACAAATTCTGTTTGTAGTTGGTCAACGCGTGTTATTAGGTCGTTGAGTTGCACTGTTTCTTCAGAACCTTCAACCTTGATGCTTTTTTGCCAATTAGAAGCACGCAAATTGGCTGTTATTCTGATGTGTTCAGTGGTTGAGTCGGTTATGAATGTTATTTGGTTTTTGCCGTCGTTGAGCTGCGCCATGAAAAATGTAGGCTCGTTGCTACGTGGCACGTTAAGAGTAAATGTGCCATCGTCGTTTATCTTTACAGAGTCGACAACAAATGTTTTGTTAAGATCTATTTGCGACAGACTAATAGTTTTTCCTGCAGCGTTGTCAATTACGCCTGAGAATTCTACACCTGTCTCTTTGCATGAGGTCATTGCAGCGATGACCAAAACTGATGCTATATATTTCTTCATACGTTGTTATTGATTCAAGCTCATAACGAGCACGCAAATATAGAAAATTAATGATGAATGGACACCTGACGAGCGACGATTTTATTTAAGATGTTTAAAATCGGACTCCAACAAGCGATATATCATCGAGTTGCGGACATGTGCCACGCCATTCATAGTACAAATGTTCGGCAACATCGCGCTGTGTTTTTATGTCGTTTTCACATATTTGAGCTAACATTCGCTTTAGTCCACCCGACATGAGTCGCTTGCCAGCAGGACCATTTTTTTCTTGTCCGCCAAACTGATCGGCTAAACCATCGGAACACATATAGAGGGTATCGCCAGTATTTACCTCTATTACTTGTGTTTCGAATGGGCGTTGGCGGCTATTTTCATCCATTTCGCCAATGCTTCGTTTGGTGCCTTTGTATTCTTCCATTTCGCCATTTTTTCGGAAGATGAATGTTGGTCGGCGAGCTCCCGATGTTTTCAGAATGTGCGTTGTTGGGTCGTAGGTTACAATCACAATGTCCATTCCGTCGCGAGCCTCACCACCACTTTGGCAAAGCACTGTCATTAAGTTACGGTCGAGTTCTTCGAGTATTTCGTGTGGTTCGAGCAGTTCTGGTTTTGAGCATATTTCGTTTAGGCTTGTTGCGCCTATCATCGACACGAAAGCACCAGGAACACCATGTCCCGTGCAGTCGGAGCAGGCTATTATGAGTGTTTGCTCATGGCGTGTAGCCCAATAGAAGTCGCCACTCACAATGTTGCATGGTATGAAGAATGCAAATGCTCCTTCGATACCGAAGTTGGAGTATGGAGCAAAATCGGGTAAGATGGAGTTTTGTATGCGCTGAGCATAGTTGATACTGTCGGTTATATCTCGGTTTTTTTGTTCTATTTCGCTTTTTTGTTCGCGTAGTTCTGATGTCTGACGGGCTACTTCGGCTTCGAGAAGTATTTTCTGTTGGCTCAGTATGCGTTGTTTTTCTTTATCTCGTCGTCTGTTGATGAGTATGATGGCTAAGAATGCAACCAGCACAACCAATATGCTTATCGATACCCATAGTTGTCGTTGAAAACTGAGTGTGCGTGTTTCATTTTCGAGTTTGTCGACATCCATGATGGTACGCATTTCCTCTATTTGTGAGTTGTAGCGTTGATTGGCAAGTGAGTCGCTCATGCTTATGATGCGTTGTGCTACATCGTACTCTTGCTGATAGAGGTGCAAGCGATGCATGACATCGAGTTTTGTTTTGAGTAGTTCAATCTCTAAGCCTGGTTTTGATACCATATTGTAGAATGTGGCTGCAGAGTCGGCATATTGCATGGCTAGTGTGTTCTGACCAGTCATGAGATAATATTTCGATTTTGCACTTACAAGTTCGGCATATAGTTGTTCGTCGAGTTCGGTGCTGTCTGCAATCTCTTGTGCCTTGGCTAAGTGTAATTGTGCATTGTCGGTATCTTTTAGGTCGCAATATGCATCGGTGTAGGCTAAGTGCATGGTTAGCTGATAAGGTGCAAGCGAAACGAACCTAAACATTTCGATGTTCTGAGCTATGTTTTCGAAGTTCTCTAATGCTTTAGCATAGTCGGCTATGTATTGGAGTACTATTTGTTTGTCGGTGAATTTGAGTGCAGTAGCTACTTTGTACGATTGTGCATCGAGTACACTAGTGAGCATCATAGCGTATGGTGAGGCTATGTTGATGCATTCATCGAATTGTTTTATAGCTTCGGCCGACATGCCCATCTCTCTGTTTGCAAGTCCCATGCACACAAGTGCATTGCAGCGGTTTCGTACCGATTGTGGTACTTCGTTGTTGTTGTCGGTTACGTTCTGTGGCAACTCTTTTCCATCGTTGTATAGTTGTTGGGCATATTGTATTGCTAATCTATATTTCCCTTGTTCTATGTATGCTGCCGAGCGTAGATATAGAATGTAGTAATAGTAATATTCTGTGTTATCGTTTTTTATGTCGTAGGTGCGCATGATACTATCTGAATATTGCTCCAAGCGTTCGTAGTTGGCAGCTGTCAGATAGTTGGTTAGTTTTGTTGTTATGGCATAGAAAACAATATTAACATTACCTATTTCGGTAGCAAAGTCAATAACTGCATCTGATGTTTGTTCGCCTTGTGGTGTTCCTATTGCCGACTCCATGTTGATTATCATCTGCTCAAGTCGCAATGAATCTTCGGCAGTTGCCACTCGTGCCCATATACAGCATGGAACACAGAGCATTATGGCTATTTGGTAAAAAAACTTCATCATATCTTTACAAAGGTTAAAGACAAAAGTAGCAAATTATAATGTATCAAGCGCAAGCAAGCACAAATTTAGAGTAGGTTATGCTCGCAAAACTTCTTATATCATCGTATCTTTGCAATACTATTAATACTTAACGACAATGAAACTTAAGGCCATTATAGCCACCATTATAGCAATAACATCGGCTTGTACTACTCAGCAGTCAGAAAAAAACTTAACCATCGATCTCAATGGTACATTTCACGCAACATTACGAGCTTATGCATTGCCAGATACAACAACGGCTATCGACTCCGCTTATTTGTGTGAAGGTGTTTATCGTTTTTCTACAGCATCGTGGCCCTATGGTTGTTATAGGCTGATTATCGATAGTTGTAATTATATCGATATTGTAGCTCAGGCTGAAACACCTATTAATATTTGTGCACGTGTCAATCATTTGAACGAAGCTACAACTGACGATAGAGAGACTGAGTTGTTGTGGAATATAGAGCGATTGCAGATACAGGCCGATACAATGGCAGTGTCTGATAGTTTGCGTATGGCTACACGTTTGCGAGCTGATAAGTTACGCACACAAGCCATAACATCGATAACACAATTACCATTGCTTAACATCAGAATAGGCAATGTGCCTATATATAATATTGTTGCCGATTACGAAATATTTGAAGCCACGGCTAACGCTACGATGCAGATAGCTCCCAATAACAAAGAGGTCATGGCGTTGAACAGACTTGTTCGTGAATCCAAGAGCAGAGCCATGTTTATGAAGCAATATGGCAAGGGAAATAACGCTCCGCGTTTTAGTTTTACAACAAAAAGCGGAATCAGTTTTAGCAATGAGCAATTGTCGAAAATGCCATATGTGCTCTATTATGATACCGATACCACTTTGCAAGCACAACAACGTTGGGATAATATATCGCTCGCTCGTTTTGCAAACAATAAGGTCGTTGCTTGCGTACCACAATCATTCAAAATACAAAAAATCAACGTATTGGTAGGTTTGTTCGATGCAGAAACAACAAAGCACTTTGTGCAAATGCAGCCAGTAGCTATCTATGTTGATGCTAACGGGAAGATAACCGATATTAAAGTCAATATTAAACCATGAAACATTTGTGCACCAACATATTAGCTATTGTAGCAATGCTACTATCCGTTGTTGGTGCTAATGCACAGTGGGGCGATGAATGGGTTGTGCCATGCGAACATCATGGGAATCAAGATATGTGGCAAGTAATAAGATACCGTGAGAGTTTGTCGTCGTGGGATAAGCCTGTACCCGATAAGGGTACTGTACGTTGGAGCGACTCGTGTGTAGAGATAATGTGTAATCACATGGAGATGTATTTCGATGTGAAAAAATACATAAAAGAGAGCCAAACATCGTTTAAAGTGTTTCGCGAATCGTACGACGAAACATTCGACTATATGGAAGTTAGGCAAGCGTTCGGACCAGAGAAGGGTATCTATATGATAATGCTTGGTAAACTTGACGAAAATGGATTTATACAAGGGGCTGTTCAAATAACATGCCGCCCTATGAAATTAGCAAAACATGTACCCTTCCGACCAGCTGTTGGTGGTATGCGATAAAGATGTGATAATGAAAAAGATAGGAATATTCGATTCGGGATATGGTGGACTGACAGTTTTCAATTCGATAAGACGCGAACTGCCACAATACGATTATATCTATTTGGGCGATAATGCTCGTGCACCATATGGAACACGTTCGTTCGACATTGTTTATGCTTACACGCTTCAAGCTGTAGAGAAGTTATTCGATATGGGTGCCGAACTTGTTATTTTGGCATGTAATACAGCATCGGCAAAAGCGCTCAGAAACATACAACAGAGAGATCTTCCGCGCATTGCACCTGAAAAGCGTGTGTTGGGAATTATTCGCCCAAGTGCCGAAGTTATTGGTCAGTATAGTCATACACAGCATGTTGGTATTTTTGGTACTTCTGGTACTGTCGATTCAGGGTCTTATCCTATAGAAATAGGTAAGATATGGCCACATATAAATGTACATCAACAAGCTTGTCCAATGTGGGTTCCACTTGTTGAGAATAACGAATATGATAGTGATGGCGCTGATTATTTCGTGAAGAAATATGTGATGCAACTCATGGCTCAGTCGGACAAAATAGATACTATAATGTTGGCGTGTACGCATTTCCCAATGCTACAAAATAAGATAAAGCAGTACTTGCCTTCAGAAGTGCAATTGCTAAGTCAGGGAGATATTGTAGCCGCAAGTTTGGCCGATTATTTAATTCGTCACACAGAGATAGAGTCGAAACTTAGCAAAAACGGACAAGTGAAATTCTATACCACAGAGAATCCTACAAAATTTAGTCAGACAGCTCAATTGTTTTTTGGTGAAAATATAGAGGTGGAGAATATAAATTTGTAGGATGTTTAATATCCTATGTAGCTATCAAAAATTACTTTCTTAATACTTTGCAGATACCTTCTTCGTCGATGCCACATTCGTGGTGCAATTCATCAATGGTGCCATGTTCGATGAATCGGTCAGGAATGCCGAGGCTAATGATGTGACCAGTGTAATTCTTCTGATTAGCATATTCAGTTACAGATGAGCCAAAACCGCCAGCAATAACACCATCTTCAAGTGTTACTATTTTTTTGAAACGTGCAAAAATAGTGTCGAGAATAGCCGTGTCGAGTGGTTTTGCAAAACGCATATCGTAGTGTGCTACAGATATACCTTCAGTTGATAATTGTTTTACCACTTTTTGAGCTCTTATTCCTAATGGACCTAATGTTAATATGGCAGCATCGTTACCATCGCTTATCATTCGTCCTGTGCCTATTGTTATTTCGGTCATAGGCTGTTTCCAATCAACAATAGAGCCTCTACCTCGTGGGTAGCGTATTACAAATGGACCTTTATTGGGCAATTGTGCTGTATACATTAAGTTGCGCAGCTCAATTTCGTCCATTGGCGATGAGATGGTTAAGTTTGGTATGGGGCGTAGCATTGCGATGTCGAACACGCCATGATGTGTTGCTCCATCGGCGCCTACAATACCTGCTCGGTCGAAACAGAACACAACGTTGAGTTTTTGCAGAGCTACGTCGTGTATCACTTGGTCGAATGCACGTTGGGCAAACGATGAGTATATATTGCAGAACGGAGTGTAGCCACTTATGGCTAATCCTGCCGAAAACGTCACAGCATGTTGTTCGGCAATACCAACATCGAAAGTGCGTTCGGGCATAGCCTTCATCATAATATTAAGGCTGCACCCTGATGGCATGGCTGGTGTTATGCCTAATATTTTCTCATTCTTTTGGGCCAACTCGAGTATCGTGTTACCAAATACATCTTGAAACTTTGGTGGCATTGGTTTGTCGCTAGGTTTGTCGAGCGATTTTCCAGTTGTTATGTCGAAACGTCCGCCTACAGCATGCCATGCTGTCTGATTCTCCTCCGCTGCTTTAAATCCCTTACCTTTAACAGTAATGACGTGCAGCATCTTCGGACCTTTTATCTTCTTTATATCTTGCAAGATGCGAACAAGATATATAACATTATGACCATCAGCAGGACCAAAATATCGGATATTTAAGCCCTCAAACATATTAGTATGTCGCGTTACCAAGTTTTTTATGGTGTTGGTAAACTTAGTAAATATGTTGCGCTTATGTTGTCCATCACTCAAGGCTTTGGTTAGGCGCTTGCGAAATTCGTTGTATGTTTTCGATGTCGATATATCGAGCAAATATTGACTTAGTCCACCTGTAACATTGTCGATAGCCATATTGTTATCGTTGAGGATAACGAGCATATCGGGGTTGGCCGATGCCATATTGTTGAGAGCTTCAAACGCCATGCCGCCCGTCATCGAACCATCGCCAATGACAGCCACCACATTCCTATCTGTTTCGCCATTTAGATGCGATGCAATGGCCATGCCCAATGCTGCCGATATTGATGTTGATGAATGACCAACACCAAAAGCATCGTATTCGCTTTCAAAAATGTTAGGGAATCCACTTAACCCACCATGTTTGCGGTTGGTTACAAATCGTTTTCGTCTGCCTGTCAGAATCTTGTGACCGTAAGCCTGATGACCTACGTCCCACACAATACGATCATAAGGAGTGTTGAATACATAGTGAATGGCAACAGTTAGCTCAACAACACCCAAACTTGCTCCAAAATGACCTGGGTTGTTCGATAGTGATTCGATAATAAAATGTCTTAACTCATCGCAAACTTGTGGTAGTTTGTCAATGGGCAGTCTCTTCAAATCAGCTGGTGTCTCTATGTTGTTAAGTAGTTCGTACATCTGTTGTCCCTCTTTTTTTGTAAACAACGCGCAAAGATACGGAAAAACGGAATATCTTTGCGTCTGACAATCCGTTATTGGACACAAGTTTGTTCACTATTTTTTTTTGACAACCATCATAACAATGACAAAAAAAATAATCACAGCCATAGCCATAGCTGCTATTGTCGGCGCGTGTGTTCCTGCCAAGCGCTATCATGAAGCCGAAAAATCGATAAGTTATTATCAAGATAAAAACGATGAGTGTCGGGTCGAAGTGGGTCTGCTGAAGAAAAAAATCAAACAACTAGAGAGCGACATATCACAACTCAATGCCGATAAGCATGAACTTGAACAAGATACTACGCTCTATGGTATGCGTAATCGAACTCTGCTGAGTCAACTTGCTACACTTGAGAATGACCTTAGAGCTCTTGCAGCAAAAAATGGAGATTCACCAGAGTACAAAGCACTGATGAAGCATTTGTTGCAGATGCAAGATAATTTGGTTGATAGTGAAGATAAGCGTTTGGATACCGAACGAGCTATCGAGCAACAGAAGAAAGCTTTAGCGCAGGCACAAAGTGCACTAGCCGAGAGTGAAGAAAATTTGGCTCGAAGCACTCAAGAGTTGCGTGATAAGAGCCATGAGTTGCAACAACAAGGTGCTGAATTGGCCAACGCACGTAGCGAGATTGAAGCACAAGCAGCTCGTTTGCGTGAACTCGAAGCAGCTCTTGCTGCCAAAGATAATGCTATGGCCGAACTGCGAAACGCTATAGCTAATGCACTTACCGATTTTAGTAGCGATGACCTTACTGTGACACACAAAAATGGGCGTGTATATGTGTCGCTCGAAGAACAGCTATTATTTGAGTCGGGCAAATACGATGTGAACGCTAAAGGGCAAAGTGCCATAAAGAAAATAGCTAATGTGTTGGCCACACATCCCGAACTAGACATTGTTGTAGAGGGGCATACTGATAACGTTCCATATCACGGACAAGTGATTCTCGATAACTGGGATTTGTCGGTAAAACGAGCTACGTCGGTTTTGCGCATAATGTTGGCCAATGGTGCTATAGCAGCCGATCATATACAAGCTTGTGGTCGTGCCGATAGCTGTCCTGTTGATAAAGCTAATACATCAGAAGCACGCAAGAAAAATCGCCGCACAGAAATAATATTGGCTCCTAATATGGATCAGATTATTGGAATACTCGGGAAGTAATATAGTACTTAATAATCTATCATAAGCCTATCCAAAATTTTGCTTTTTGGATAGGCTTCATTTTTATACGGTGAGGTTTTCAAGAGTCTCTTCTTCAAGAATTTGAATTAAGAAACAGTAATTGATTACGATAAATTGTTGTGTTGACCCAAAATTGAATAGTATTTTGTTATACATGCACAAGAAATGAAATATACGTATGTTTGCTTGTTCGAATTTTCACTTTTGTAATTGAACACAAAATATAATACAAGAATATTATGTTGCCATCTTTATTCATTTTACTTTTTGTTTCCACAAGGCTGGAACCTTGCTGTTTACTGCGACGTAGCGAAACGCCACACCGAACGAGGAAATCAATTTCTAAAGTCGCCTTTATTATATATAAATTTATAGGTTTCGGCTTCTGCTCTATATACATAAAGGACATCATCAGTTGAATCACATACAACACTATCTCCTATAGCTATATAATCTATAAGTCTTGTTTTTTTCCCTTGAATTTCTGACGAAAATCCGTTTGCCAATATGAGTATATCATATTCAAGTTTTATATTTTGACAATAGATGCCACCGCGTTTTGATTTGTCGGTACTGAATGAAACGACTTTTGCTGAATAGGGAACAAATTTTGCATTCCTTTCAACAAACAGATCATTACGAAACAAAAAGATACCCCCAATAGGGATAAGAGCCCAAATTACATAAACCATCTTTTTGAATGCAGGGAAATCATCCATTGCTTGTTTGAATAAATCCGCCATAATAAAATGCTATTTAATCGTGAATGATGAATTGCTTACCATATAATATGAACAAATGTTTTTGATATATCCGTTCGAGGGAATTTGTAATCCCCGAGCGTGGGTTTGCAGGTTATAAATCCGCCTGAACTGATGTTTGCTCCATGATTATAGAATGGCTAATTATCACCAGGATTATGGGTAAATGTATATGTTTCAGAACCTTCACGGTAGACAATGATTACACCCCAAGTATCACGCACTATGCTATCCCCGACAGCGATATAATCTATAAGTCTTGTTTTCTGCCCTTGAATTACTGATGAAAATCCGTTTGCTAACATTGTTGATTTATTGTCGAGTTTAACGTTTTGACAATAAATTCCACCATGCTTCAATTTGTCAGTATGGAAAGATAATACCTTGGCCGAGTATGGAACAAATTTGTGCAGTCTTGGTTCGGCATGGCATGCCGTTATTATGCTACATATTGCAATAATAACATACATAACCACTCTCACCTTATGGCATCTCCTTACTAAATCAACTATAGGACACATAATTGTTTATTATATAGTTATCCGTTCGAGGGAATTTGTAATCCCCGAGCGTTGGTTTGCGGATTGCAAATCCACTATTCACAGACGGCGGACTGCAAATCCGCCTGAACGAGGCTACTTGAAGTCACCTTTATTATGTGTAAATACATATGTATCAGCGCCTTTACGATAGATATAAATAGTATCCAAACAATTATGTACTATACTATCACCGATAGTGACGTAATCGATAAGCATAGTTTTCTGACCTTTTACATCTGCTGAAAATGCATTTGCAAGAATTGTAAAATTATTATCAAGTTTTACACGCTGGCAATATACACCTCCATGCGCTGTTTTGTCAGTTGATACAGAAATAACCTTGGCTTTATATGGAACAAATTTTGGTTGTTTGAATCCTGCATGACAAGACGTTATTATGCTACATATAACAATAATTACGACATGCATAAACACGCTAACCTTGTAGTTTTTTCTCACTAAATCAACTATAGAACTCATATTCATAGAAGAAAATGTTATTTGAAATCGCTAGGATTATATGTAAACCTATAGGTTTCTGCTTCTGCTCTATAAACATAAAGGACATCATCAGTTGAATCACATACAACACTATCTCCTATAGCTATATAATCTATAAGTCTTGTTTTTTTTCCTTGAATTTCTGACGAAAAACCATTGGCAATCACTCGTTTTTTATTATCAAGAACTATATTTTGATAATTAATACCGCCGTGTTTCGTTTTGTCCGTAGATACAGAAATAACTTTGGCTGAATAAGGGAAGAATTCCCTTTTTGTATGAAATTGTGAAAAATACCAACTAAACCATGATATTCCTCCAATAGCAACAATTATCCATGTGACACATGCAATAATTCTGAATTTTGGATATTTTCTCATCATCCTAATAATTAAGCCCATATATATTAATATAATTAATTATTACCACACAAACGGAACGAATGTATAACCAGCGCTTAAGTTACCGCCAGCATCAGCCCCTAAAACAATGCTATTGGTAGTCCATCTGTGATAATTCTCGTTATCCAATGAAACAATTGATAAAGAAAGATAATCCGACAAACCGAATCCGCCACCAAGAGAAGAATTCCATCCTTGCATATTCAATGGGGAGTAATCATGGGTAGTGTTTGCTCCATGATTATAATAGGAAGTAAAGAAACCTGATGAGAAACCCGCATCAATACCAATACCTACACCTACGTTTACAGCAATGAATTTTTTCCCATTTCTATTCTCTCCAATTATCACATCTATTCCACCGCCACCAATACAATAAAGATCGAACGAAAATTGTATACCACCTGCATCATTGCCACTTCTGCATCTACCACATCTACTACTACCACTTTCATTTTTTCCAATATGTACGATTGTTCCACTTCCTCCTCCACTAAAGCTCTGCCCAGGTGTGTACCATCCGCCGCTGTAATTGTCAGCATAATGAACTTGGTGCCAAATGTTAAGAGCAGCGCGGTCGTACGAAGCTTGGTTATAAGCCACTACCGAAACGCCGCCTAATAGGTGTGTGGCATTGCCCAT
>JBGUYH010000104.1:0-4744 GCA_045118595.1 Bacteroidales bacterium
GGTTTCATTTAGTTTTATTGTGTAGCCTTTGTGAGGCAATATTAGTGCATCTATGTTGTATGCATTCCAATGTATCTTGTCGTTGCTGGGATAGATACGGTCGTCGGGTATATTTTTTAACATTGGCGGACGTAAATATGCTTTCCATTCCTGCCGTATTTGGTTAATGGGTAGCTGTATGGTATCGGTCGACATATTGCAGTTGCATTGACGTTCGATAGCGTGTTGTGTTTTATAGGGCATACTTATCGATTTTATGAATGAACTGCGTACTTTGTTGCTTTCGTTGGCTTGTTGCTGATTGATAAATGTGTATCCGCCTTTGATGCAAATGGTGTCAGATGGTGTTGCAATTATGCGTAAAATGCAAATGTGTTCATTGTTGGTTCTGACCACCACTTTCCTGTTTTTCAGATATATTTCAGAAAACGATTTTCTGATAATGTATGTACCCAACTCTTCGCCAGGCATATTAGCGTGGCAAATGCTTATAGTGAGTGCGATAAGTATGAGAAAAACAAGCAAACAGGCACAAACCGCAATGGTTATATGCCTGAATGCTTTTGGTATGATAGGTCGTTTCAACGTTAGTCTATTTTACTTTCATAAACATACGATTCCAACGAATGCTGCTTAGTAGCGATTTGTCAGGGTCGAGCGAGAGCCAAACAAAGAGTGGTTTGCCAACTATGTGATCTTCTGGTACGAATCCCCAATAGCGTGAGTCGGCCGATTTGTGTCGGTTGTCGCCCATCATCCAATAGTAGTCCATAGCAAATGTGTATTGTGTTGTTTCAACACCATCGAGTAGTATTTTGCCGTTGCGATAATCGAGAGTATGTCCTTCGTACGATGTTATGATGCGTTCGTAGAGCATGATATTTTTATCGTCGAGGGTTATTGTTGCTCCTTTGCGTGGCATCCATATTGGTCCGTAGTTATCTCTGCTCCAAGGGTAATCTTGGCTATATGGGAATACGCTTAAACCTGTTGAGTCTGGCATCTCTTCATCAATTTCGATGGCTTCGATGGTTGGCATGTTACGTACGGCTTCTGCTTTTTCTTGAGTTAGAGGTAAGAAGTAGTTTGGTCCGTATCCACCACTTTGTCTGTCTTCGTTAGATATGCCAAGTTGCTCAAAGAAACGGTCGTTGAGTATGATGCCATTTGTTTTGATGCGATAGTTGTGCTGAACATCGGGAGCGTTGTTATGTACTTTGCCATTGATGTAAACTACATTGTGACGTATCTCAAGTGTGTCGCCAGGTAAGCCTATGCAACGTTTAACGTAACAATCTCGTTTGTCGACGGGTCGCCATACTATGCCACCCAATGCATCGGCAGCGTTCCATACACGTTTGCGACCGAAGTTGCTGATGAAGTGGTTACGTTCCCACGAATTGGTAAATTTCTTGTTAAGTGTTAGTTCTGGATGTTGCGAAACGTAGTTTGCACCTTCGCTCAATATGATGGAGTAGTAATCGGGGTTGGGCATGTTGATGCAAACTGTGTCGCCACATGGGAAGTTAAAAACAACAATGTCGTCGCGTTCAACATTTTCGAGTCCTGCCAAACGGTGATAGTCCCACAAAGGCCATTCGAGGTATGAACGTGTGTTGCTGAATGGCAGTGTGTTTTGTGTCATTGGCATGTAGATAGGGGCATTGGGCATGCGTGGACCATAATTCACCTTGCTAACAAACAGATGATCGCCAACTAAAAGACTCTTTTCAAGTGAGCTGGTAGGTATTTTGTACATCTGCACAAGGAAGAGATGTATGAGGTATACCCAAAAGAGTGCAAACACTATGGTGTCTATCCATTCCCACACGCCACCACGTCGATTGCCTTTACTATCTTTTTTCAGAATGTCCCAAGGTAGAATTTTTGTGATATAGCAATCGGCAACGAGCGGGGTTAATAGCAGTAGCCACCAATTGCCAATCCATACTACAAGGAGTAGGAAGCCGATAACCATTAGGCTACCAGTAATCCATTGTTTGAGACTTATGCTGCTCAAGTTTATTTTTTTCATATTCCGATGTTTTGTTTATTAGAAACCGAGCATATCTTTCATGCCCAAAAAACCCTTTTTACCATAAGTAAATTCGGCTGCTAATACAACGCCGTAGGCAAATCCGCGACGCGATTTTGCGCTATGTGTTATTTCGATGAAGTCGACATCCGATTCGTATTTTATGGTGTGAATGCCAGGTACTTCGCCTTCGCGTATAGCTGTTATTTCAACTGCATCGGTGCGATGTTCGGGGGCTAATGTCCATGAGTTTTTGCGCTCCAAATTATCGGTTATGCCTTGAGCTAAACTTATAGCAGTGCCACTTGGCGCATCGAGTTTGTGTATGTGGTGCGTCTCGGTCATGCTAACATCATAGTTCTCAAATTGGTTCATAATGTGAGCCAATTGACGGTTTATTTCAAAAAAGATGTTGACTCCAAGGCTGAAATTTGATGAGTAGAAAAATGTTTGCTTGCCATCTGCGCACATTTGTTGTATTTCGGGCAGTTTGCTGAGCCAACCTGTTGTGCCACTCACCACAGGTTTGTTCTTTTCAAAGCATTTGAGGTAGTTGTTGTATGCGGCTGTTGGTGCTGTGAATTCGATGACTACATCGGCCGATGCAAACTCTGGTGAGTCGAATGTGCCTTGCTCGTTAAGATCTATTTTGCAAACTATTTCGTGACCACGACTGAGGGCTATCTCTTCTATTGTTTTGCCCATTTTCCCATAGCCAATTAATGCTATTTTCATAGTGAATGGTGTTTTTCTGTTTGTATTATTGCTGCAAAGATAATAATTAGTTGTGAGTTATGAATTCTGAGCTATAAACTCATAATATACCATTCTCTTTTTTTGCTCTTATGGCTATAAAAAAAGAAACCACTTTCATAGCGAGAGTGGTTTCTTTGTGATAGGATATATAATTCCAGATTATTTCGAAGCTTCAGCAGCAGCCGATTTAGCAGCACGTGTCATGCGTACTGATACAACGACAGCGTTCTTAGCGTTGAGTACTTCGAGATTCTCGAATGAAAGATCCTGTACTTTGAATGCTTTACCCAAACCGAGTGTAGTGATGTCGATTTTGAGAACGTCAGGAAGGTCTTTGATTAAGCCCTTAACGATGAGCTTACGCATTTCAACCTGGAGTTTACCACCAGCGCGTACACCCTCGCTGTTACCTTCGATGCTGATAGGAATAGCAATTGTAACAGGTTTGTCGTCGCTTACTTCGAGGAAGTCAACGTGCAACAATTCGTCTGATACTGGATGGAACTGAAGGTCTTTCAAGATAGCCTTATGAGCCTTGCCATCGATTTCTACATTTACGATGTAGATGTTTGGAGTGAAGATAAGGTTGCGGAACTGAGCCTCTTCTACTGCAAATGAAGTAGCTTCGTTGCCATTACCATAAATTACACAAGGAACAAGTCCTTCTTTGCGGAGAGCTTTTACAGCTTTCTTGCCGCCAGCGACTCTTTTTGAGCCTTTGATGTCAAATGTCTGCATTTGATGATTAATTAATTGTGCTACTTAAAATTAAGTGTTGTAAAAATACAAGCTCGTCTCCGTTTCGGCTGCCTATGAAGCTGCTTACTCATAAGAGGTATGCTTAATTTTTTCATCACACGTTTCGGGGCGCAAAGATAGAAAAATAATTACGAACAACGAATATGCACTGCAATGATTTTACAATGTGATATGCCTTTTTGTGTTTTTTTATAAATGCCTATATGAGCGGGGTAATGATGCGCATTTCTGCTGATACCCTTTTTTATACATTATCTTGTGGAAGTGTATTTTTTTTTACAAATTCGCACTTTGTTATCTGATGGTGGTGTTGTGCATAATTTTAGAATGTTGTGTATAATGTCCGTTGGATTAAAATTACGATTAATAACAAATTAAAACTTTATACTATGAATAAACTTTTACGAACTTTTGCCATTGTGGCATTGGGTTTCGTCGCCACTGGAGTTGGGGCTCAAACAGTCCTCTTTGAGGAGACATTTAGTAAGTGTACAGGAACTACAGCAATAACTGATGCAACACCAACTACAACAGAGCTGAGTGATAATGCAGGTTGGGTTTTTACAAAAACGTATAAGAATGATGGCGAAGTTAGATGTGGAACAGGAAGTGCTTTAGGAAATGCAACGACTCCAGCTCTCTCTAATTTAACTTCTGCAGATGCAACTCTGACTTTTAAAGCAAAATCGTGGAATGCAAAAGAATCATCTAAAGTTTTATTGTTATCAATATCGTCTGGTACTTTATCTGTTTCAAGCGTAACTTTAGATGGAGATAGCTATACTACATATAAAGTAAAAATATCAGGAGGTTCAGAAACTTCAAAAATTACTTTTTCAGCAAAAGTGAAATCTAATAATAGATTTTTCCTCGATGACGTAAAAATCGTTAGTGGTTGGGATAATACAGAAGGACTTGCAAAACCAACAATTTCCGCTTCTGCTACTAGTTTCGAAGAATCAACAACCATAACTATTACAGCAGCTACAGGTGCTACCATTTACTACACAACAGATGGTACAACACCTACTGCTGAAAGCACTCAGTATACAGAACCTTTCAGTGTTACTGAAACTGCAACCATTAAAGCTATTGCTGTTAAAGATGAAGAAACAAGCGATGTTTCTTCGCAAACAGTTACAAAAACAACTATCACAACTATGACCTTTGCCGAAGCTTACGATTGGTGTATCG
>JBGUYH010000105.1:0-13040 GCA_045118595.1 Bacteroidales bacterium
AAGTTCAAACGCTGATCTTCAGTCCAACAATACTCTTCGTGCTTACCACCTTTCTTACTCTTGCACAAATAAAGTGGTGGTGTTGCAATGTAAACATGTCCACCATCGATAAGTTCACGCATATAGCGGAAGAAGAAGGTCAGAATAAGTGTTGCGATATGTGAACCATCAACATCGGCATCGGTCATTATCACAACCTTATGATAACGCAGTTTGCTTATATTAAGCGCCTTAGCATCATCCTCAGTACCAATGGTAACACCCAATGCTGTGTAGATATTCTTTATTTCATCACTCTCAAAAGCTTTATGCCATTGAGCCTTTTCTACGTTCAATATTTTACCACGCAAAGGCAATATAGCTTGATAATGACGGTCACGACCTTGCTTTGCAGAACCACCTGCAGAATCACCCTCGACGAGGAATAATTCACACATCGCAGGATCTTTCTCCGAGCAATCAGCCAATTTACCAGGCAAACCTGCACCACGCAAAACGCCTTTGCGCTGCACTGTTTGACGTGCTTTAGCCGCTGCATGACGTGCTGTCGCCGCCAATATCACCTTGTCTACAATAGCTGTTGCTTGATCTTTATTTTCTTCAAGAAAGTTCGACATTGCAGTTCCTACTGCATCTGCCACAGCCTTATCGGCCTCTAAGTTACCGAGTTTTGTCTTGGTCTGTCCCTCAAACTGAGGCTCCATTACCTTAACAGAAATAACAGCAGTTAGTCCTTCACGGAAATCATCGGCTGTTATTGTTATATCTTTTAGCTTCTCAAATTTCTTATTCAAATCGGCCCATGCTTTTATTGCACGAGTCAGACCACGACGAAAACCATCGAGATGCTTACCACCTTCTATTGTATGAATATTATTAACATAGCTAAGCACATCTTCTTTATAGCTATCGTTATACACAAGTGCGACCTCTACTGGTATTTCTCCATCAGTCTTGCTTATATAGATAGGTCTACCCACCAAACTTTGATTTCCTTCGTTCATTCTATTCACGAAATCAATCAATCCGTTTTCTGAGAAGAAACGCTCAGTTTTAGGTTCTTGCGGATTACCATTTTCATCAGTAGTACGCTTGTCGCTTAAATTGATTTCTATACCCTTATTCAAGAAAGCGAGTTCTCGCAAGCGATTGGCCAATATACTCCACTTATAACGTGTTGTATATGTAAATATTGTTTCATCTGGTTTAAAAGTAATGGTGGTACCAGTACCTTCTGCTGCACCAACTTCGCGCACAGCATATTGTGGCTTTCCTATGCTATACTCTTGTTCGTATTGCTTACCACCACGTCGCACCGTTGCTTTCAAATATGTCGATAATGCATTAACACACGACACGCCAACACCGTGCAAACCGCCAGAAACTTTATATGATGATTTATCGAATTTACCACCTGCATGCAACACTGTTAACACCACTTCTAGTGCAGAACGATGTTCTTTGGGATGCATATCGACGGGTATACCTCGACCGTTATCTTCTACAGTTATTGAATTATCTTCATTGATGCTCACGTCAATCTTTGTACAGAAACCTGCCAAAGCCTCGTCTATCGAGTTATCTACAACTTCATACACCAAATGGTGCAAGCCTTTTTCTCCTGTATCTCCGATATACATTGACGGACGCTTGCGTACTGCCTCCAAACCTTCGAGCACAACAATGCTCGAGCCTCCATATTGGTCGTTACGCTCTCCGCTAACGCTCTGTTCTTCGTTCATCTTAAATGCTATGGTTTATAGTGTTGCAAAGATACTGAAACCTATTGAAAAACCCAAATTAACACAAAATTATACACACCAAAAATATCATCTTTTTAGGCTCCATTTTCTTAATCGTCGGCTTTCAATTTTTCTCGCAATATTTTCAATGCTTTGCTTATTTGCGTTTCAACTGTGCGCTTTGAAATATCGAGTTTTTGAGATATTTCATCATTTGTAAATCCTTCTATTCGACTCATCTCAAACACACGCCGACACTGCGGTGCTAACTGTGATATAGCATCGGCTATACGAGCTTCAGTTTCGGTCAATTCCAATGCTTCTTCTACTACATTTACTTCTTCTGTCTCTTGTAATAATGTTTGAGATGCATATTTATTGTGTATGTTACGATGCTTTATTTCGTTGAGGCACCTATTATGAACCGACTGATACATAAATGAACGTACATTTTGCACCATCAATGTTTGCCGACTTTCATACACACTAACAAAAAACGATTGCACTATATCGGTTGCACCATCTATATCTGTAAGTATTTTATCGGCATAGACTATAAGTGGCGTATAATAGCGTTCAAAAAGCATACGAAAGGCTTTTTCATTGCCATTTACCATCATATGCAACAGTTCTATGTCGGTGAGTTGCGCCAATATTGTTTCGTTTAAAAAAGCCTATTTAAGCATTAATATAGATTGCATTTTTATATTAAAAATCAAAGACTTTTGAGCCATGCTATTGTTTGTTTCGGCTCAGCACTACCAAACACAAAACTACCAGCTACAAGGGCTGTTATTCCTGCTTCAACTGCCAATGGTGCTGTAGTTTTATCAATGCCGCCATCTACTTCTATAATTGTATCAAGTTTCTTACGTTCTATCATACTACGCAAGCGACGAGCCTTATCGAGCGTATTGGGAATAAATTTTTGCCCACCAAATCCTGGGTTAACCGACATCAACAATACCATATCTACATCGGCAACTATATCTTCAAGCAATTCTATTGGCGTGTGTGGATTGAGTGTAACAGCAGGACGCATACCAGCCTGACGTATTTGTTCTATTGTTCGATGTAAGTGTGTACAAGCTTCATAATGCACATTGAGTATATCAGCACCAAGATCGCGAAACATACTCACATAACGTTGTGGTTCGGTTATCATCAGATGCACATCGAGTGGCTTCTGAGCATATTTTTTCATGTATTTAATAACTGGAGCACCAAACGATATATTCGGAACAAAGAGACCATCCATAACATCGACATGCATCCAATCGGCTTCGCTCTCATTTAACATTTCTATGTCGCGCTGCAAATTGCCAAAATCAGCCGACAACAACGAAGGTGAAACTATCATCTTAATTAAAATTGATATTCAAAAAATTAAAATTCATCATTTGCACGTCCTAATCAAACCACTCATCGCTTCTCTATTATTCAAAAAACTATTCTATCAATTCTCCCACACCTTGTCGCACTATCTCACACACACCACCCGTACAATCAACTACCGTTGAGCCTTCATAACCACCTTCGCCACCATCTATAACAATATCAGCTATATAGCCAAGCTTTTCCTCTATCAGTTCTGGATCACGAATGTACTCATCGTCAATATCTTCATCATCTTGCTTCACAGAAGTAGATAATACCGGATTACCTAACTGACGAACCACTTCACGTATTATTTTATTATTGGGCACACGTATGCCAACTGTTTTTTTATTGGCTTTGAACAGTTTCGGCACGTTATTATTTGCTTCCAATATAAAAGTGAACGGACCTGGTAGATTTTTCTTCATCAGTTTAAACACACTATTATCAAGTGGTTTTACATAGTCGGATATATGGCTTAAATCATAACAAATGAACGATAAGTTAGTTTTACGTGCATTTATATCTTTGAGCATTAATATTTTCTCTACAGCTTTCTGATTAGTTATGTCGCAACCTATGCCATACACCGTATCGGTAGGATAAACTACAATACCTCCCTTTTTGAGGCAGTCAACAACCTTACCTACATTGCGCTCATCTGGATTATCTGGGTGTATGCGTACTATCATAACCTACTCCTCCACGCCAAACACATGCCATACATTATCTGCTGGCAGCGGTGCTACTATTTTTATTGGCTCATTTTTCACTGGATGCATAAATTCTATCATGCGTGAGTGTAAATTAATGCCTCCACCCTCATTTGAACGTTTCGAGCCATATTTTAAATCACCTCTTATAGGACAACCGATGCGAGATAATTGTGCTCGTATCTGATGATGGCGACCTGTTTTGAGCTCCACTTCAAGTAAATTCAAGTTATTGGTACTTCCTATCAAACGATATGATAACACAGCCTCTTTATATCCCGTACGTGGACTCACAGACACTAAAGCACGATTCTTTTCCTCATTCTTACTCATATAGTGATGAAGTTCTTCAGCTATCTGTGGCGGACGATTCTGAGTTATAGCCCAATATGTTTTCTTTATCGTTTTATCAACAAACATTTGATTTAAACGTGACAACGCCTTACTTGTGCGAGCAAACAACACAACACCACTTACAGGTCTATCTAATCGGTGTACTACACCCAAGAAAACGTCACCTGGTTTGTTGTATTTTTGCTTAATATAAGCCTTAACTTGATCTACTAATGTTTCATCGCCTGTTTTGTCGGCTTGAACAATATCAGAAATCGACTTATTTACAGCTATAATGTGGTTATCTTCGTAAAGTACTTCAAGCATAATCGCCTTTATTTTAACAAGTGACAAAGATAATAATTTAATGACAAATTATGAATTAGTAATTCTGAATTACAACTCACAAAGCGATGTTAGAATTTACTATTTCTCATAGTTCATATAACTATACACATAGTTATTCACCACAGTGTCGCCATCAGAGCCAAACATTTTAACTTTTAGATATAAGCGTTCAGTTCGCAGTGTATCGGCTGGTATTAATATATTGAGTGGCACACTTATGGTGTTATATTCCACACGGTCGGCACTATCGGTTCGTACTTGACTATGGCGTAGCCACAATACGACTAAACTATCGGTTGAGGCTTCTTGTTCTGCACTATCAAGTACTAAACTCACCTCATCTGCATTGTTATCACATGTAACATAACGTGTCGATATATTAAAAAAATCGAGTCGTCGAAAATCACGTGTTATATGCATATCGGTTGGTACACACAACGCTGTATCGGCTTGCTTATTATGCGCCCTAAACACAATTTGCCTCCGTATATCACCACTTAGTTCAACCACTTCGGCTTGGTACACATAAGCCGTATCTACAATACGCTTACCTATATTAATTTTGAATTTTACTCGTGCTGAATCACACAGATTGTTTCTATATTCATCGCTAATTACATATACATTATCATAGTAATGTATGGCTATTAATGTATCGTTCATCTCCACAGACCCTATGCCTTTGCATGTTGTATCAGGAGCTGTGTCGGAACATGCCACTATTGCCATTGTTACAAACAATAATATGTACAAATATAGCCTCATCTTCATCTATTCTACGTTAAGCACTTCAATGTCGTAACGTAATATTTTTCGTCCTTGTATCTTATTCTCATCGCCAATCAGACCAAAAGCCAAATCAGGCATAACAATAAGTGTAGCTTTAGCTCCTTGTTGCAATTGTGGTAGCGCCATATCAAGCCCCATTATGTCATTACCCGACCCTACTTTTACTATTTTATTACCATCACGCTGCGATGTGTAATAGATATTACCAAGCAAGTCACTTATGCTATACGATAGTGTCACAGTCTGGTTATTCACTATTTGAGTTCCACTACCTTTTGTGTTCACAGTAAGCCATAATCCTTGTCTGTTGGGTAGTGAATCTAATTTGTTTTTATAACAATAATGCACAATTGCCGCAGAATCCATCTTCACTAGTTTCTGATTATAGGCTATTAATTCTTTCTTGCTCACATGCTTACGCCGAGGCTCTTCATTAGCACACGAGAGCATCATACAAGCCACAACAAGCAACCCTACAAACTTTATTGATCTAAAAACATTAAATATCATTTTACTTGCGATTTGAGCCACTTAGCATAAAAATCAACAATATTATCTGTATAAATCTTCACTGCATCATCGAGTGTACCCACATAGTTACCACCAGCAGCATTTCTATGTCCACCACCTCCGTAGTATTTAGCCGAAAATTCATTAACAGGGAAATCACCCTTTGAGCGCAACGAAATCTTTATTGCATCGGGACGTTCCATTATAAAAGCTGTTGCTATCACATCTTTCACTTGCAGCGGATAATTAACAAAGCCCTCGGTATCGCCCGTATTATAATTATACTGCTCTAACTCTTTAGCATTTAATGTCATAAGCGCAAGTGGATACTTTTCTATGCGACGTAACTTATGACTAAGTGTATAGCCGAGCAATTTCAACCTACGTATTGTCTTATTATTAAAAACTTTATCATGAATATTGGGCTTATCTATACCTCGACGTAACAACTCTGCCACTGTCAAATATATCTCTGGATTGCTCGAGTTGTATGACAAGCCACCCGTATCAGTCAAGATGCCTGTATATATATTCGATGCTACATCAATATCGATACTATCGCTCATACCTGCACTCATAAGCAAGTTATAAACCACTTCGCATGTTGCAGCCGACTCTGGATACGAAAACATCAACTCGCTTTCGAACTGTGGATCTAAGTGATGATCAATCATAATAAAACGCTTATTGGTACAAGTAGATAATTTATCGCCCAACGATTTAACTCGTTTTATATCGTTATAGTCCATCACCATAACCACCTCAGCTTCATCAATCAGTTTATCACACTCCTCTGGTTCGCGCTCATAAGCTTTTAATGTTTTAAATCCAGGCATCCACGAAAAGTATGATGGGGCCAAATCTGGGGTTATCACCATTGCCTTTTTCCCTTGATTTATAAGAGCTTTGCGCAATGCCAACGTCGACCCCAATGCATCGCCATCAGGATTGGTATGACATGTAAGAACGAAAGACTGACTATTTGCAATAATATCAATAAATGCGTCAACCTTTGACTGAGATAATAACATTTCTGATTATTGTATTTTTAGACTTATAAAATTCAAATATTCATCACTTAAATATAAATCAATATGCTATACTATTGATTATCCGAGTGCAAAAATAACAAAAAGAGTACTAAAATTTTGTTAATTCAACAAATAAAGCTAATTTAGTGTCATAATTGAAAATCTACTCAACATGAATAGTAATAAAACCTTTTCTATGATTAAACCGGGTGCTGTACACAACAAGCACATCGGTCACATTTTGTCAAAAATTGAAGAAGCAGGCTTTACAATTGCCGCTATAAAGACAACTAGATTAAGTTTGGAGGATGCAGCTGAGTTTTATGCAGAGCACAAAGACAAGCCTTTTTATCAAGAACTCATTGAGTTCATGTCATCTGGTCCAATCATCGCAATGGTTTTGTTAAAGGATAACGCTGTTGAAGATTTCCGTAAACTCATTGGTGCTACAGACCCTGCTAAGGCTGCAGAAGGTACGATTCGCAAGTTGTTTGCAACTAGCAAATCGCACAACGCTGTTCATGGTTCAGACTCTGACGCAAGTGCAGAACGCGAAAGTGCCTTTTTCTTCAGCCGTCGCGAATTCCTTCGTTCTGATGAAGTAATAGCGTCAATGGAATATTAATAAGACTTTTACAAAAAATAGAGAGGCTACAACTCTGAAATGGAGTGTGTAGCCTCTATTTTTTACCGGCGTTTATGCCTTCGTTCTCGTCGTTTCTGATGCCCAACGCCATCATTCTCAGTGCGTCGACGCTTCATTTCATTCTTACGCTGCGAACGTGATGGATAATCGGGCGTATTAGTTAGCGGATTAACTTGCGGCACTTCATCAGATTCTGATTCAGCAGGCAATGATGTTGTCAACTTAACCGACTGATTATTGGCACTTACCAATGCCGACAATCTACCATCTCTATGCTGCTTTACCTTTAGCGTAAACATCTGTTCCCATAGTTGTTCAAACTCATTAATAAAAGCGTGAACTATGGTATAATTGGTCGTTATTACTAAATTTTCTTGATTAAATGTTTTGGCAGTGTATGTCCAATTATAGCTACCTGTAAAAGCCACACGACCATCAATAAGTCCGAATTTATTGTGCATATGATATTTCGAATTATCGACCTTTACTTGTACACCAGCGCGAGCTAAATCTTTTATTTGCGAGCCAGTGTCGCGCATCTTATTACCATCAGTTATGAGCCGCACTTTTATACCTCTTGCATGTGCAGCTTTTAGGCTACGCCCTAATTGTTCGTCGCTAATAGTAAACACACATAAATCTATCGATTTCTTGGCTCTGGCTATATGAAAGGCGATATTCTCTGGTATATCTTGTCCGGGCGAGAATAACACCTCGTGCATACGAAACGAATTTTTCTCTATCACATCAAACGCATTCTCCAACCACCTAATGGCCTTTACCCCATCGCCACCTTGTCCAAGTCGTTTAGCCTCATTGAATAGTTTCGACTTCAGTTCACCTCGCTCAGCTCTATCAAGTGAATTGAGCACAGATACTATTGTTATTGGCACCTCATAATCTTTTCCTAAATGAAACATATCGGAAAAGAACGCTATTATATCATCGGTCTTACTTTTCATATCTTACTTTCTGTTGCCAAGTTCTATTATTTCCATATCCTTTATTTCTCCGTTGCTGATGGCGAAACGTAATGCAGTGCGCACTTGATGAAAACCGAATCGGCCACAAGCTCCTGGATTGATGTGCAAGCAGTTATATTTTTTATCGAAGATAACTCGCAAAATATGCGAATGACCACATACCAAAACTTTTGGAGGATTTTGCGCCAAAGTGATAAGTGCCCGAGCCGAATATTTACCCGGATAACCGCCAATGTGCATCATTAATACGTCTACGCCTTCCACTTCAAAACGTTCCACTTCGTTGAGTGTATAGCGCATCTCAGCATCGTCAATATTCCCAAACACAGCTCTAACTGGTTTAAATTTACGCAATTGCTCAAGTACAGCCATACTTCCAATATCGCCAGCATGCCACACTTCATCACAATCAGCAAAAAAATCGAAAAGTCGAGAGTCGAGATAACCATGTGTATCTGATATAAGCCCTATTTTAATCATCACATATTGTTACTATTGTTCAGATGCAAAATAAATGCTTTTTCACCATCTGATGTGAATAAATAAAAAAAATAGTTAACTTTGGAATACGTCTAACCAAATATGCCAAAATAGATTCGCAGAGATGACGTTCCGATACAAATATTTCAACCGCGATATTAGCTGGCTTGCTTTCAATTATCGTGTGCTTGAAGAGGCCAAAGATATACAACTTCCGCTCTATGAGCAGATGACATTCTTGGCCATATATTCGTCTAATCTCGATGAATTTTATCGCGTCAGAGTTGCCACTTACCGCAACGCTACAGAAAACGACATTATAGTTGAAGAGGTTGCAAATCCAAGCACTATATTATCACGCATCAACCATATTGTTTCGGCACAGATAACCGAAATGTCGGACATTTTGAATAACCAAATTGCTACCGAATTGCTCCGACACAACGTCACGCTCTACACGGGTCAGATGCCTACCAACCCAGAACATTTAATGTTCATTCATGACTTTTTCATGCACGAAGTCATTCCATATTTGCAACCAGTTTTACTCACACGTGGTACTCGCACTTTTCTGCGCGATAATCGTCCATACTTAGCACTCAAACTATGGCATAAACGGCGCAAGACAAACGCAAAAACTGAGGCCCGACCTGCCTATGCACTTGTCAAATTACCACTTAAAGACCCACCTTTCTTCAACGACCTACCCCGATTTGTACAATTACCATCGACAGGTAAAATGCGCCACATCATGTTTCTCGACGATGTTATCCGGCTTAACCTCTACGAATTGTTTCCCGGCTACGACATCGATGGTATGTGGAGCATCAAAGTATCACGCGATGCTGATCTTGGCATTGACGAAGAGAATGAAGAAAACATAGTACAAAGCATTCGCCAAAACATAGCCCGACGTTCAACAGGCATACCTGCAAGTTTTTATCACGACCGCGACATAGATACCGACTTGCTCCGATACCTAAAAAATACATTTGGTTTCAAAAATACAGAAATGGTAGATAGTGGGCGTTATCTTAACTTGCACCACCTAACACAATTTCCTAAAGAACTAATACCTACCGAAGTACTACGCCCACTTCAGGCCATACACCCTCACTCGCTACAGATGACATCGATGTTTGATGCCATAGAGCGTGCCGACATAGCTCTGCATTATCCCTATCAATCGTTCGACTATGTAATTCGCTTACTCACCGAAGCATCTATCGACCCCGATGTTTCTGAGATAAAAATGACACTATATAGAGCCGCAACAAACTCTGCTATTGTCGACTCACTCATTGCAGCTGCTCATAACTACAAACGCGTAACTGTATTCATCGAACTTAAAGCTCGATTCGATGAACTCAACAACATTGAATTAGCCGAACGCATGCGCGATGCTGGCATAAGAACCATATATGGCATACCATGCTTAAAGGTACACGCCAAAATGGCACTAATCACACGCCAGTGCAACAAACAAACACGCTCGTATGCCTATATGAGTACTGGCAATTTTAACGAACGCACAGCTAGGCAATATACCGACCACGGATTGTTTACTTGCGATACTACAATATGCTCTGACCTAAAAAAGACATTCGATTACCTTGAAAATCAACAACAAATACCACAATTACAAAAAATACTTGTCACCCAAATAAACCTAAAAGAAAAACTCATCGAACTCATTGACCATCAGATAGCCAAAGCACAAGCTGGAGAACAAGGTTACATACTACTTAAGATGAACGGAATACAACACCGCGAGTTAATTAACAAACTATACGAAGCAAGTATAGCCGGTGTCAAAATAGACCTCATAATACGTGGAATATGCTGCCTTGTGCCCAACCAACCATTTAGCCGAAACATAAGCATACGCCGCATTGTCGACCGCTTTTTGGAGCATGGGCGTGCTTGGGTCTTTGGTCACAATGGCACTGACGCCATATATCTCACTTCGTCGGATTGGCTCAACCGCAACATTAAACGACGCATCGAAATGGCATTTCCCATTACAAATTCACATATCCGACAAGAGATACTCAACATACTACAATTGCAACTTACCGACAACGTCAAAGCACGCATCATTGATGAAAACCTTGTCGGACATATACCTACCTCCAATGCTAATCAACACATACGAGCACAAGAGGCAATATACAAAACACTTATCAACCAAAACCAATAAAACCCAGACGATATGAAACACTCAATTTGTCACTACGGACTAATACAAGTACGCACTGAGCCAAGCGAACGTGCTGAGCTATGCACACAAATTCTCTTCGGTGAAACTTATCGCGTCATAGCACAACAAGGACGTTGGCTCAACATCCGCACCGACCACGATAACTACGAAGGGTGGATTGATGCCAAACTCGATTGGAACGATAACGAACAAGAAGTTGACAAATGGGCTAGTGCTAAGAAATGGATTGTACCATGGCCTTCAGTAAAAGCCGTATGCAAAGGTGAGCCACACTCCACTCTGCTATCGGCAGGCAGTGAGATATGGATCAATGGCAACGAATTGGCATCATTTACCATTGGCAAATGCGAATATCACCTCGACTGCGACTATCTATTGCATGGCACACCTAACATCGAGTCGGTGGCTATGTCACTCTTTGGCACTCCATATTTATGGGGCGGGCGCAGTTTCTATGGCATCGATTGCTCAGGATTTACACAAATAGTATTCAAAATAATTGGTCGACACATTCCACGCGATGCTTCGCAACAAATAACCCTCGGCAGAGAATTGACCGAAGATGAAGAACCACAAGTGGGCGATCTTGCGTTCTTCAATAGCCCTAACGGCAATATAACACACGTTGGTCTCTGTCTTGGCGACAAACGTATCATACACGCTTCGGGCAATGTACACATCGATTGGCTCGACAAAAAAGGAATCTATTCTGATCACTACGATGCCTATACTCACATGCTAACAACTATAAAACGCATCCTCTGACTACAACATGACGCGCAAACAATTATACGACTACGTAACATCATACTTCAAACAAAACATGCCCGATGCGCATACCGAATTAAACTTCGATACACCATTCGGGCTCTTGGTTGCTGTCATATTATCGGCACAATGCACTGATAAACGTGTAAACCTAATAACACCAGCCTTGCTAAGCGCCTATCCCGATGCTACACACATGGCGCAAGCATCAGAAAGTGATATTTTTGAGTACATACGCACTTGTAGTTATCCGAACAATAAAGCTCGCCATCTACACAACATGGCTATAATGCTATGTAACAACTATAATGGCGAAGTACCTACCAACTTCGATGACCTAACAAAGCTACCTGGCGTAGGTCGGAAAACAGCCAATGTCATGCTCAGCGTTGCATTTGGTCAACAAGCCATTGCTGTTGATACACATGTGTTTCGCGTGTCGGCTCGCATCGGACTAACACACAATGCACGCACACCACGCGAAGCCGAAGAGCAACTAACACATGGATTTCAACATAAATATTGGGCTACAGCACACCATTGGCTCATATTGCATGGCAGATATGTGTGCAAAGCTATCAAACCACAATGTTCAAAATGTGGGTTAACTGAGGTGTGTATTCATTTCAGAACTATGAATAACAACTGAAAAAACTCTACCAGAAACAAAAATGACGAGCACTTGTTAGTGTTCGTCATTTTTAATTTAGTGGCTGACAAGCAGTTCTTCTATTTAGTAGGTCACTTTGTTGCTTGCACTACATTCATTACATAATCGCCAAGTTTTTCGCACTCTGATATAAAATCAACATAGAAAACACCAAGTTGATAGCTATATACACCATCGTTTACATCTTGCAAATTTTGCTTTTTCAATTGCTTTCGCAGACCATTTATCTCGCGCTCTATGTTATGACTAACGTTGATATTAATACTCTGTTGTTCTGGCGATGTATGCACTAATCGCACCATTTCATCGACAGCATTGCCAACCAAAGCAAGCATAGTGTGCATGTGTTCTAATTGCTCTGGTGTAAAACCCTCTTTTGAATTTTTTCTGCGTCGGTTAAGTGTTCGTCCCAAGTTATAGCATGAATCG
>JBGUYH010000106.1:0-5579 GCA_045118595.1 Bacteroidales bacterium
ATACATAGCAAATGTTCCATTGTCGGCACTGAAGTATAAACAGAAATTAATATATCACTTGCTTTTGCAAAAATATGCATATATATTTGTAATGCTTTTAGTCCTATATAGTATGAAAATAGCACTAATAGCTTTTGTATTAACATTTATACCATCTGTTATTGGGTTCTCACAATCCATTGAATACGGCTACGACGCTTGTGGCTGCAAACCATATCGAAGAACGCCATCAACCTATGCCGTGGCTACAGCCTGCACGAGCATTGGAACGAATTCGACCTCATAGATATGAATTTTGCGATTGAGCGAGAGCAGAGTGAATATAGCGTAGCTTATTCTGCTATGCCGAGCGTGAGCAAAATGGGCGAAGCCAACGGCCGCATATACGACCCAGTCATTGGTCGCTTCCTCTCGCCCGACCCCTACGTGCAGGATATGACCAACCCACAAAACTTCAACCGATACAGCTATTGCTTGAATAATCCGCTGAAGTATACCGACCCGAGTGGGGAAATATTTACATAGCTTTTCGTAGCAGCTTTTATGGGTGGGGTAATCAATTTAGGAGTGCAAGGCGTTGTGCAACAAAAAGCAAATAACATTGGCGATTGCCTAAAATACTTTGGCGTGGGCTTCGCTGCTGGTGCTGCAGGCGGTTATGCAGGCTATGCTGCTGGTGGTATAGTTGGTACAATGGGTGGTTTTGGTAGTGGTGCATTTATTGGCGCTGCTGGTGGTTTTGCAGGTGGCTTTGTAAATGGGGCTGGCAATGCGTGGGCAAGCAACAGCTCGTTTGCCGATGGCATCTATGCTGTTTTTGTTAGCGGTGGTATAGGAGCTGCCACAAGTGGTATTATTGGTGGCGTGTCGAATGGTATCGCTGCGTGCAGACATGGTGGAAACTTCTGGAGTGGGCGTGGGGCAACGTATGAAAGTTTAGCTACTGAAGGTTTGTCACCAAATAATGTAAAAGTAGGTAATGATCTTGAATATACTAATAGTTTTGCAAACGATGTAGCCAATTCAACATACGGGAATGTAGAGTATGTATCATCATTACAAGTTAATGCGGTTCCACATGGATATTCTTTGAATAATGGTTGTATTATTAATAACAAAACCAACAGTATGGCAAATGGTGTCACTGAATATATTGGGAAAGGTAAATCTGTAGTATATTTAGGCAAATCAGCATTTATCAATTTAAGGCAACTTCAATTGACGATAGGACATGAATATATTCATGCAACACAAAATTTTATGATGTATAAAAAAATACTAACAATAGACGAACGGCGTAATGGTTATCTAATGGCTGAAATCGCAGCTCATAATTGGGAATGTGTTATGGGAAATAAGAATGAGTTTGGAGTATGGACAGGGAAATTAGGAAATTGGTCATGGCGACGTCGTCCGTATTATAATTGGTTACTCAATGCAACATTTTAATTTTATGAAGTCAGTATTAAGCTTTATATTAGTACTATCGTTAGTGTTTTCATCTTGCACTCAATATTCCGATGTATCTGCCACATTGTCAGCAAACATACTAAATGATAGTACAATGCTAATTCGTGTAAAATTATGCAACAATACAAGCAACAGATTATACTTGACATGTGGATGGCCTTGTGGTTTGGGGGTTCAAGACGATTTCCATATATTTCAGCCCTATATTCCATCAGATTCATCAATTACTACTATTATTGACACAATCCAAATATCGTATCCCAATATAAAACAAGAAGAACGATATCAAATAAATTGTTTTGGCGATACCATCGACATATATTATTTAGTTAGCCGACTATTCATGAAATATACATATGAATATATGGCGAGACACTCTGTACCATCTCCTCCTAATGATGCAGATAGCCTATGGTTTTGTGATTATAATTTTTTGAAATTATGTAGAGAGAAACATAAGGATTGGACAGATATTGCCGAAAGTGGAACGTCTAATTATGTAGTCTTACTGAATCCTTTTGAAAAGCGCATATTTAGTTGTAATGAAGCATTTTTATTACCGTTAAAAACTACATATAAAATGCAACTCTCGTTGTCCCCCAACGATACATTGCATTGCAATTTTTTAGACTCTTTAGGCTACTATCGATACGATAAGGAAATAACCTCAAAACCAATTATAATTGACAATACTAAATAAAGAAACTGTTCTCTCGTTTGGCTCTGTCTACGTCGCCGCTAAAACAAGGCTCATGTCTTTGTATAAATAAAAAGTAAAACGCAATGAATGCGCAAATAACCATATATACCAATGGCAAAACAACGCAAACCCGCATTTACGCTGGCAACTTTGAGCGACTATCGCAAAACGGAACTACAACAAGCTATCAGTACATCTATTCACCTCCGTTGGGCGTATGTTGGGCCTACGTCCTTGCTATTTGCTGCGACGTAGCAAGATGCTACGCCGAACGTTGGAGATAGATTTCTTATAATAGAATGCCGCTACGTAGAGATTTTGTCTTTTACGTAGCGTTTTTGCTTTATTAGCAAACGCCGTAACCGCCGTAGAAATACTCACTTTTAGGTATTGACTACGCATTTCGCATCCGATAATATTGCACAAACAAAAACGAACTCTGTTCACCTTATGCAATTTCAGAAAGACAACATACGCGAAATGATTCTCAACGTGTCGACTGAACTATTCTTGCGCGATGGCTATCAGAAAGCATCGATGCGCGACATAGCCGAGCGTGTGGGCATTAGTGTGAGCAACCTCTATAACTATTTTCGCAATAAAGACGCCATATTTAGCGCCATCGTGGCACCCGTTGTGGCTCGCTTCAACAACACACTGGAAGAGTATCACGGCAATGTGGGGCACAATGGCAACGATAATATCAACAACATATCTGCCGACTCGGTGCTCGACGTCATGACCGAACGCTACACCGACATACTGCGCTGCTATCGTCCGCAAATGAAGTTGCTATTTTTTCAGGCACAAGGCACTTCACTCGAGCACTTCAAAGATGAGTTCACCGACCGCAGCACGTCGATGGTGCAAGATTGGTTTGCTCGCCTCAAAAAGCACGTGCCCGAAGCCAAAGTCGACATCACCGACTTCTTTGTACACATCAATACGGTTTGGCTTTTTACTGTTATAGAAGAGATTATCAGCCACAACATATCCGACAACGACGCTAAACGCATTTTCGGCGAATACGGCATGTTCCAGATGCTTGGCTGGGGACAAATATTAAATGTAGATCCACGATGGTTTATGACGAGAGTATAGACACATCCGCATACTTCAACCTTACTGATATGTGGGAATTGCTAAATGGCAGTTCCCACATATTTTTTTTGAACAGAATTGAACATTGTTCGCTTTTGACGCAAATGCTACAGAGAAATAACCATAAACAATTAATACTATGCAAATAGAAAAAATCAACAAGAAATTTGGCCATTGCGCCCATTCACTAATCGCCCACCGCTGGATTGGGCTGCTCATTTTTGCCGTAATCTTAGCGCTATCTATGAATAGTATGCGACACATGGTGAAGAAAAGCACCTTCGACGACTATTTTATGGAAGACGACCCTGTGCTGAAGATGACCGACGAGTTCAAGGCGCACTTTGGCAACGACTATTTTGTGGGGGTACTTACGCAGTGCGACAATCATTTTACGCACGACAATCTGCAACTGCTGCGCCAACTCTGCAACGAACTGATGGACAGCCTTTCGTATGCCGAAAAAATAACATCGCTTACCGACATTGAATTTATGGTTGGTACCGACGATGGCATGACGATAGAGCAAATTGTTCCCGACGAAATTCCAACCACCCAAGCTGGTCTCGACTCGGTGCGGATGTGTGCATATAGCAAACCCAATGTGGCTCGCAAACTCATCTCGGCCGATGGCAAACTATCGTGGATATTAGTCAAGCTGCGCACTTTCCCCGAAGATTCGGTGTGGAAACAGACGTCGGACATTGCCCCCGATATGGTTACGGGCTCCGAGACTCACCACATCATCAGCAAGCCCGAATACGCCTCGCTGCACCCATTGGCCACGGGCATGCCATACACATCGCAACAAAAGGTGGAGTATATCAATCATGCTATGAGCAAACTGATGGTGTTTGCACTCATCATTTGTGTAGTGGTGATGCTTATAATGACTCGTTCGCTGCGTGGTGTGGTGGCTCCTATAATTGCCACGGTAGGCGGATTGTTTATGATGTTTGGCTTATCTACCATAATATTCGAATATGTAGATATGACCACAACAATGGTTCCCGTCATTTTGGCCTTTGCTGTAGCTATTGCCTACAACATTCACTTCTTCACCTACTTCAATTCGCGCATGCGCATCCATGGTCGCAGACGCATTGCAGTTATCGAAACTGTGAGCGAAATAGGATGGTCGGTATGTTTTTGCGGACTAACAACAATTGTTTCGCTATTGTCGTTCCTGGCCATAAGCATACGTCCGATGCAAAACTTAGGCATCATGTGTTCGCTTAGCGTATTGTTCATCTTGCTCATCACCATAACTATTACGCCAATATTACTCTCGTTTGGCCGCGACAAGAAGATTGTAGATGCCAGCACAGCCCAATCGGATGGCAAAATGGCGGCGCTTATGGTGCGTTTGGGCGATTTCAATATGCGCCATTCGCGTGTTTTGTGCGGATGTTTTGCTGTGGTTTGTGCGGTGCTATGCATAGGTATGTTCAAGATAGAGCCGGCATTCGATATAGAACGCACAATGGGCCGCGAGGTCGACTATGTAAGTAAATTGCTAAAAGTGGGCAACTCGGAACTCGGTTCGCTCTATTCCTACGATTTGATGATAGAATTTCCCAACAACGATGAAGCTAAACAACCCGAAAACCTATTGGCTTTGGAGCAGATTGAGAAGATTACATATCAATACAAACAAACCAAGCGCACCACTTCTATCCTCGACATTCTGAAAGACCTTAATCAGACGCTCAACGAGGGTGATACCACATTCTACGCCATTCCGCAAACCGAGGAAGAGGTAGCCCAACTGCTTATGCTCTACGAAAATGCTGGCGGTTCCGAAGCCGAATATTGGGTCGACTACGACTATCGCCGACTTCGCCTTATGGTTGAAATATCGGACTACAACTCGGCCGAGTCGGAACGCGAAATAGCCGACATACAAGAGCAAGCACATAAGTTATTCCCGTCGGCACAAGTTACTGTTGTGGGCAATCTGCCACAATTCACCACTATGATGCAATATTTGGTGCGCGGACAAATGCAATCGTTCTTCATCTCCATTCTTATCATTGGCATAATAATGATGATAGCCTTCCAAAGCATTCGTCTGGGACTATTGGGCATGATACCAAATGTTATGCCTGCCATATTCGTTGGTGGATACATGGGGTGGTGCGGCATCCCGCTCGATATGATGACAGCCACCATAATACCTATGATGCTTGGCTTAGCCGTCGACGATACCATTCACTTCTTCAACCACTCGAAACTCGAATTCGACCGTACAGCCAACTACGATGAGAGCTCACGTCGCACATTCAGAGTGGTAGGCGTGGCAATCGTA
>JBGUYH010000107.1:0-3846 GCA_045118595.1 Bacteroidales bacterium
TGTTACAGTTGAGGCTGAACTTGGTGTACTTGCTGGTGTTGAAGACGAAGTTTCGTCAGCTGAATCACACTACACAAAGCCTGAGGAGGTTGTTGACTTTGCTACTCGTACAGGTTGCGATTCACTCGCTATCTCTATCGGTACTTCACATGGTGCTCACAAGTTCACTCCTGAACAGTGCACACTTGTAAATGGTGTTCTTGTACCACCACCATTGGCATTCGACGTTCTCCACGAGATTGAGAATAAACTTCCTGGTTTCCCTATCGTTCTTCATGGTTCTTCTTCAGTACCACAAGACGAGGTTAAGACTATTAACCAATTTGGTGGTAAACTTGAAGCTGCTATTGGTATTCCTGAAGAACAACTTCGTGAGGCTTCTAAGTCGGCAGTTTGTAAGATTAACATCGACTCTGACTCACGTCTTGCAATGACAGCTGCTATACGTAAGTATATGGCTGAAAATCCATCGCACTTCGACCCACGTCAGTATCTCAAACCTGCACGTGAGAACATGAAGAAGATGTACATCCACAAGATTGTGAACGTACTTGGTAGCAACGACAAACTCTAATAATTGGAGTTTTCACGTTGCGCTTCTATGCTTTGTTAAGCATTAACACGCGATAAGAAATGTCCCTGTACCAATATTGGTATGGGGATTTTTTTTACATAATAGGTGTCGTGATTAGATAGTTTGTTTTGTTAGTTAATTCACTTTTCTTTTTTTAGATATTGGTCAAAATGAAATCAAATGTTATATTTGCAGTGTAACATTCCTATTTTATGAGAAAGATACGTTTCATTTTGTATGCTTTCGTGGCTATAGTGTTTATGGCATGTCAGCAGAAAGTAACCAAAACAGGTCAGTATCATAGTGTTGATGCTGAGAGTTTTAAAATAGTGGTGCGTAATTCAAATGTTCAAGTTGTTGATGTGCGCACAGATAGTGAGTTTATGAAGGGGCATATTCCTAATTCAATAAATATAGACATCAACGAGCATAATTTCAGCGATAATTGTCGTTCGCAACTCGATGACCATCATCCGATAGCCATTTATTGCCATAGTGGCAAGCGTAGTCATATTGCTGCTGGCATTTTGGTCGATATGGGCTACGAAATATATGAACTTGAAGGTGGTATATTAGGTTGGACTGGGGCTATTGCTACAGGTCCGAATTAGCTGTTATTTTATTAGAAACTGATTAAGATCAGATTCTGAGCCATAGAATATATTTATATCTACGTTGCCGTCAATACCATTCATTGCCCCATGTTCGGTAAATTGCCACATTATACCTTTTAAGCGAGGTTCACTTACTTGATAGTGTGCTATCCAAAGCGGATAATTATCGAATTCTGGAGTGTTAAGATATTCTGTTTTGAAGTTGGGCGATGTGTATATTATTGGTTTTACCCCAACTCTCTGTTCAACTAATTTGAGCCATGTAAGTACACTTTGTCTAATGCTATTGGGGGTTATTGTTTTGCGTTTGAGTAGTTTATTAAGGTTTGCATCTTCTTCAATGTCGATTATTGGAGCAATGTTACCTTTGGTGAGAGATGCTATTTTTAAGTATTTTTCGGCTTGTTTTTTCGCATCACTCAAATAGCTAAAATAGTGGTAGGCACCAAATTTTAGATTGTGTTTTAGTATTCCATTTTTATTTATTTCAAACATGGGGTCGGTGCTAGTTACTCCCTCTGTAGCTTTTGCAATGGCAAAAGTTAATGGTGCAACAATATCGCCATTCTTATTTATTCGTCGGTTAACAATGTTGTAGCGTATTTCTACTTTATCCCAATCTATTTTTCCTTGATGTTTTGACACATCAATACCATATAGCCCATTAGCAGTAGGCAGTTTTGCTCCTTTTATTATAGTTTCGGTATAGGCGTAAGCTCGTCCTAAATATGGTATGCTCCTAATCCATGCAGGTTCTGCTGCTATTAGTATCAGAAGAGTAACAATTAGGATACTAAGCGATATGGCACTCCTTCTGATAAGTTTGCTTTTCCATGCATTATCATTGTTAGGTGCGGTTTTGCGTTGCAAGTGGTATATTTTTTTATTCTTTTTTCGATTGTACATTTTATATTATTGCTGTATGGATTTTTCAAATAATTCAAAAGTATATGTAGTTATTTTCTGATACCATTTTCTCTCTATCCAAACTACATCGGTAGTTTGCATGTTATCGAATTGTTGTGTTGTACTATTTTCCCATTCAGTTGCAAATGGTGTGTGAGGTGCAACTATAACGTGTTGGTAGTTATTGTTGTTAGGCAATGCTGTTCCTGTTACGAGTGTTATTTTAGTTGGTTGTATGTTGTTGTTATCATCATTTATTATCTGTAATGTGTCAGTAGGTGTTGATATTATCATACCCTCGTACATAAGTTGTTGTTTAGTTGTTTTGGTAAGTGTTTTTTGTTCTACACTATGTGCTCGCCTAATGAGTCTAATGTTTGTTGTATCAGTAAGTATATGAGTACATTCTTGACCAGAGATTATTGAAACTCCAACTTCACGTCCAGCACTATATACGATGATAGCATTTCGTTGCATATTGACTATATTACACGCAATGCATAGTGCTATAAATGCTATTGTACACATTCCTACAGTGAGCCATACTTTGCTAATTTGCCAACTGAACCATTTATTGCTGATGGCCCAACTTAGTGCATAGAGTGTTAGTGATGCCAATAGGCATTGTGCAAAATTGAATGGAATGTTTTCTATTACCGCGCAAGGCCATTTAGATACCCATTCTATGTAATGCAAAAATCCGCTTATTACCAGATCGGCTACAAGTCCGAATTGTATTATACCTCCATCTGCAACGGCTATAAGTGTGAGGCATATCATTGGTGCAATGAGCCAAATTAGTAGTATGTTATGAATAAGGAAGTAGATAGGGAATCGGTGAAATGCCAATAGTGACACTGGTGCTGTAGCTATTTGTGCCACGAGTGACATTGTGCCCGAACCATATACATATCTGCCTATGAAACTGCTATGAAATGGATTGTGCCCATCAAAACAATGTCCGAAATTAGCTAATCCCCATACAGCCATGAAACTGAGCCAAAAACCTAAGTTATATATGTCAGTAGGCTTTACGATTAGTATTATGATTGCGGCTATACAGAGTGTATTATTGATGTTAGGAGTGCGCCCTATAAGACGACCAATTTCTAATATGCTCATCATTATCACAGCTCTGAATACCGATGGTGACATGCCACAAATAATAGCATAGAACCATAATATACTCAGTACTAATAGGCATGCTACTGTTTGACTCAGTCTGCGCACTGCTGATAGAAGTACGCTAATTATGCCATAAATAAGAGCAACGTGCATACCACTAACTGCCAATATATGTATGATGCCACAATCGCTGAATTGTTGCTTTGTAGCATTGCTCAATTGACTTCTATCGCCCATAAGCAATGCCATCATAATATTGATATTTTCGTTGGTCATGCCTGATTCTGTAAGGCGCTGACGCACATTAAGACGAAGTTGCCAAATGCGTGTTTGAAGTGTGTTTATTGTGCCATTTAATGGTGTTATGCTATCTGTTGAAGCAACAAATTGAAAGTTGTGTTCATTCATCCATGTTTGTTCGTCAATCAGAGATAGTTCGTCGTCTTTTACTTGTTTTATCCACACATCTGCTGCAATGTGTTTGCCTGGTTCAATATTGATGTTTTGATCGTATATTTTTATGTATCCAGTTGTGTTGATTATCTTAGCAGAGTCGGTTGTTATGGTATCAGCTTTAACGATAGTGTGTGTGCTAAAGTCGTTGCTTTTCAATATGCTGCATACATA
>JBGUYH010000108.1:0-13180 GCA_045118595.1 Bacteroidales bacterium
GGGAATATCAATCCAAGCATGTTCTTGGTCGAGTTCTTGTCGTGCCAACTCTTCTGCAAATATTGGGAAAAGATCTTCTGGTTTGAGTGGTTGTTTGGTTGCCGGATTGAGTGGTGGCAACGGTTTGTTTTTCATATCGGCCTGAATGTTATACCACTGTGTTGGTATCTCATCTTCGTTGAGAATAAAGCGTTTTTGTTTTGTAGCCATTAATGCGATGTTTTATGGGGTTTTAGTTTATTAAAAATTGTTAGCAAATATAATCAATTGTTATCTATTTTTGTGGCAATATGCCTATATATGTTGGCAATGATTGCTCCCGATATGTTGTGCCATACGCTGAAGAGTGCACCTGGAATGGTGGCCATAGGGAGTGTGGCAAAATGAATTGTTGCAAGTGAGCTGGCTAAACCTGAGTTTTGCATGCCTACTTCGATGCTAATGGCTGACTTTTGGTTGTGTTGTAGGTGGAGTGCTAAACCAATGATATATCCCAATATTAGACCCATAATGTTGTGTATCATGACAATAAGCATAATGGCAAGTCCACTTGTTAGTAATTTTTCAGCGTTGGCTGCTACTATTGCGGCAACAATAGTAGCAATGATGATTGTTGAAAACATTGGTAGGTATGCTACAACGCATGTTGCAATTTCATTGAAGTAGTGTTTCAGCACAAATCCAATAGCTATTGGTAGTATAACAACTTGTATTATTGATAAAAACATATTGACAACATCAACATCAACGTTGCTACCTGCTAATATAAAGATGAGTAATGGGGTGAGTAGTGGGGCTAATAGCGTTGAAACACTTGTCATGCCAACCGATAGAGCTAAATCGCCCTTAGCCAAGTATGTTATCACATTTGAAGCTGTTCCACCCGGACAACAACCAACCAAAATTACTCCAATAGCAAGTTCGGTAGGCAGGGCAAAAATCTTGGTAAGTATCCATGCCACAATAGGCATAATGGTGAATTGGGCAATGCAACCAACAACAACATTGCGTGGTTGGGTAAATACTATTTTAAAGTCGGTAAGGTTGAGCGTTAGTCCCATGCCGAACATTACCAAACCAAGCATTGCATTGATGTAACTTGTTTTGATTACAGAAAATAATGAAGGGTATATCAATGCTATTAGTGCAGAAGCAAACACAACGATGGCAATGTTGCTTGAAATAAGTGATGCTAATTTTTTCATCATACGTGAATAAAAGTTGTATTCTATAAAGTACGAGCAGTGCTATCATAACTTTATAAAATACAACTTTTTTATTTAACAGATAAATAGCTGAACTATTGTCTCTTTTCTTCTTTACGTCTCACCTCTCTTTCGGCAAGATATTCGTCGAGGTGTTCCACTCTTGATTTTGTAATAGCAATCCGACCAGAGCGAACAAATTGTAATACGCAACCTTGTATGGCATTTAGTCCGTTGAAAAGTCCGAGAATATCGCTTGTTATGCCTGTTTTTTCAATTGTGGCATAGGTTGGATTTACTTCAACAATGCGAGCAGAGAACTGCCTAACAATGCTACATACTTGTGGAGTGGCGAGCATAACTTGTGTGCATATTTTTAAGAGGCAAGTCTCGTTGATAAAGATTTGGTCATCGGTAAAATAGCTGGCTTTGAGCACATCTATTTTCTTCTCAATTTGCTTGGTAAGCATTATAGCCATCTCTTCGTCGCAGAAACTGGTTATGGTATATTTGTGCACACCAGGCGTGCTGCTTGCGCACACATTAAGCGACTCGATGTTGACTTGGCGGCGTGTAAAAACTGCCGATATTTGTGAGAGCAAACCAGCAATGTTCTCTGAGTAGATGAGAAAGGTGTAAAGCTTAGTGCTATTATCTTGTTCCATAATCGGATTATCTTTTTTTTGTTCAACAATAGGTGCTACCTCGCGGTTGAGTGCTTTGTCGCATTTGCCGCATGTTGAGCAGTCGCCACATTGTCCTCCTACTTTTTTGTAATCAGTTGCCATAAGTTATTAGCCCAATAGCATTTCATCGACGTTGGCACCTGGAGGTGTCATTGGGAATACGTTATCCTCTTCTTTGATGGCACATTGAAGCAAGAAAGGACCTTGTGTTGATAGCATTTCGGAAATGGCATCGTCGAGGTCTTTACGTTCTACTACTGTGCGTGCAGGTATGTGGTATCCTTTGGCTATGAGTTCATAGTCGGGATTGGTCATAGGTGTGAACGAATAGCGATGATTGAAGAACATCTCTTGCCATTGGCGCACATTGCCCAAATAGTTATTGTTGAGCAATATTATTTTTACTGGTGCACCGTGTTCCATTATTGTGCCCAATTCTTGTATCGTCATCTGTAAACCGCCATCACCACAGAACACGCATACGGTGCGGTCTGGAGCTCCGAATGTGGCACCAATACCAGCAGGTAAGCCAAAGCCCATAGTGCCCATGCCGCCTGATGTAACAACAGAACGGGGTTGGGTGAACTTGAAGTATCGGCAAGCAAAAAGTTGATTCTGACCAACATCGGTTACAAGCACAGCTTTGTTGTGAGTAGCTTCAGTTATCTTATTAACTACTTCGCCCATAAGTAACGGTCCATCAGAAGGATGAATAGCTTTGCTGATAACTTTGTTATATTCTTTTTCGGCATAAGGTTTAAAACCATCTATCCACGAGTCGTGCTTTGTTTCGTCAACCAAAGATGTTACAGCTGGTATCGACTCTTTGCAGTTAGCATGAATGGCAAGGTCGACTTTGACATTTTTATTGAATTCGGCAGCATCGATGTCGAAATGAATAATCTTAGCTTGTTTGGCATAGGTGGCCAAATTACCAGTAACACGATCGTCGAAACGCATACCGATGGCAATGAGTAAATCACATTGATTGGTCATGACATTTGGACCTAAGTTGCCGTGCATGCCAAGTATGCCCATATTAAGAGGGTGGTTTGATGGTAAATCACTTAAGCCGAGGAATGTGGTACCAAATGGTATTTGTGCTTTTTCCAAAAAGGCTCTTACCTCATCGCAAGCGTTACCAAGTTCCACTCCTTGTCCGAGTAGGGCTAATGGCTTGACGCTATTGTTTATCATCTGTGCGGCCTTTTTTATAGCCTCTTGATTGAGCTTTGGATAGGGGTCATAGCTGCGGATGAAATCAACGTTAGCAGGCTCATAGTCTACCATGCCAGTTTGTGCGTTTTTGGCGAAGTCGAGAACTACAGGACCAGGTCTACCATTCTTAGCAATGAAGAAGGCTCGGCTGACAGCCCAAGCCACATCTTCAGGGCGGCGGATTTGGTAGCTCCATTTCGATACGGGTTGGGTGACACCAACTACGTCGACTTCTTGAAAGGCATCGGTACCAAGCATTGCTACACCTACCTGACCGCAGATAACAACAATAGGTGTTGAGTCGATCATGGCATCGGCTACGCCTGTTATGGTGTTTGTTGCACCCGGACCGCTTGTTACAATGGCACAACCTACTTTACCACTTACTCGTGCATAGCCCTGAGCGGCATGTACAGCTCCCTGTTCGTGGCGAACAAGAATATGATTAAGTGTTTGCTTATGATCGTATAAAGCATCGTAGGTGGGCATTATAGCTCCACCTGGATAGCCAAATAGGGTTGTTACACCTTCATGTTCAAGCGCTCGCATCAGCGCCTCGGCACCTGTTATCTTTTCTGCCATCTCTGTTATAAGTTATGGGGTTATAACTTTAAACTAATCAATTATTCTCACAGCACCTTTGTCGGCTGAGCTAACCATAGCTGCATATGCGCGCAATGCTTTTGAAACTTCGCGTTTGCGTTTAGGTGCTGTGAATGCAAGTTTGCCACGTTTAAGTTCTTCGGCGCGGCGTGCATCAAATTCAGCGTCACTCACGTTGACGCTTATTGTGCGTTCTGGTATGTTGATGTCGATAATGTCACCATCTTTAATAAGTCCAATATTGCCACCAGCAGCAGCTTCGGGCGATACGTGACCTATTGACAAGCCTGATGTGCCACCGCTGAAACGGCCGTCGGTGATGAGTGCACACTCTTTGCCAAGGTGCATGCTCTTGATATATGATGTGGGATAGAGCATCTCTTGCATACCAGGACCACCTTTAGGACCTTCATGTGTGATGACAACGACATCACCACTCTTAATCTGTCCGCCCAAGATACCTTCGCATGCAGCCTCTTGTGAATCGAACACTTTTGCAGGACCAGTGAAATGCCATATGCTTTCATCAACACCAGCAGTTTTTACCACGCAACCATCGATTGCAAGATTACCAAAGAGCACAGCTAAACCTCCATCTTTAGTATAAGCATGGTCGAGGTCGCGTATGCATCCCTCTGCACGGTCTTTGTCGAGTTCGTCGTAATAAGTATTCTGAGCACCTAAACGAATGCAGTATTTCTCACCAGGTGCGCTCTTATATTTTTTTATGGCTTCGGGCGATACTTTAGGGCTTTCGATGCTATAACGATCGATGGCCTCTTTGAGTGTAAATCCATCAACACGTTTGAGTTTTGTATTTACCAATCCGCCTTTTGCTAATTGGTGCATAATGGCAATGATGCCACCTGCACGGTTGACGTCTTGAATGTGATATTTTTGTGTGTTTGGCGCAACTTTGCATAGGCATGGTACTTTACGCGAGAGCATATCGATGTCGGCCATTTTGAAGTCAACGCCAGCTTCGTTGGCAACAGCTAAAAGATGAAGCACAGTGTTGGTCGAGCCACCCATGGCTATGTCGAGTGTCATGGCGTTAAGAAAGGCTTCGCGTGTGGCAATCGACTTAGGCAGTACGCTTTCATCGCCATCGCGATAGTATTTATATGTGTTATCGACAATAAGTTTTGCAGCATCGCAGAAGAGACGATGACGATTTTCGTGTGTAGCTACAATGGTGCCATTGCCAGGTAGCGAGAGTCCGATGGCTTCGGTGAGCGAGTTCATAGAGTTGGCAGTGAACATGCCTGAGCAACTTCCGCAAGTGGGACATGCATGTTTTTCAACCTCAGCTACCTCATCGTCGCTAAGTGTTTTGTCGGCCGACTTAATCATGGCATCGATGAGGTCGAGGCGAGCATTTCCTAATACACCAGCTTCCATTGGACCACCAGAAACAAATACAGTAGGGATGTTGAGTCGCATAGCGGCAATGAGCATACCTGGGGTTATCTTGTCGCAGTTGCTAATGCAAACCATGGCATCGGCTTTATGAGCATTGACCATATACTCTACACTATCGGCAATAATATCGCGTGAGGGTAATGAATAGAGCATACCATCGTGACCCATTGCAATGCCATCGTCGATAGCTATGGTGTTGAATTCAGCAGCAAAGCAGCCACGTTTTTCAATTTCTGATTTTACAACTTGACCTATTTCATGCAAGTGTGTGTGACCTGGTACAAATTGTGTGAACGAATTGACAATAGCAATGACGGGTTTGCCCATCTGTTCGTCTTTCATACCATTGGCTTTCCATAATGCTCTGGCACCAGCCATGCGCCTGCCTTCAACCGTTACGGCGCTACGCAACTTAATCTTCATCGTATCTTTAGTTTTTTATATCTCCATAAACGAAAAAGACCCTAACTCTGTGTGAGAAGGGTCTTTTGTGTATTTTCTAAAATTCTAAACATGCCTTTCTCACATCCTATGGTTGCACCACAAGAACAATACCCAATAGATGAAGCACGACTATGTTGAGAATTTTTGTCATATCCATTTGTTTTTCCGAGCGCAAATATAGGTTACATTTTTTATATATCAAAGTCAAAAGCATAGAATTTAACAAGATGTAATAAAAAATATAAATACGTTTTTGATAGAACAGAGTTGATGTATATTTTCAATGTTTGTATTTCTCTAATCAGCTATTAGGTTTTGCATGATAAAAATGCTTATCTTCGCCCTAAAGAATATTCATAACAAAAACCCAATGACACCAATAGTAAGCATTATCATGGGCAGCACATCAGATATGCCCGTAATGGAGAAAGCTGCTCAGTTTCTGAACGATATGGAGATACCATTTGAGATGAACGCTCTTTCGGCTCATCGTACGCCTACCGAAGTTGAACAGTTTGCTACAGCAGCAAAGGCACGTGGTATAAAGGTGATAATAGCAGGTGCTGGTATGGCCGCAGCATTGCCTGGTGTAGTGGCTGCCAATACCACAGTACCAGTTATTGGCGTACCTATAAAAGGAATGCTCGATGGTTTGGATGCTATGCTTTCCATTATTCAGATGCCTCCAGGAATACCAGTAGCAACAGTTGGTGTTAATGGTGCACAAAATGCAGCCATAATAGCAGCTGAGATGCTTGCACTCGCCGATGTCCAACTTGATAAAAAACTTACAGAATATAAAGAGGGATTGAAGCAAAAAATAGTAAAAGCCAATACTGAATTATCTGCAATAAAGACTTGGGCGTTTAAAACTAACTAAGCAAACAGATATATTATGAGTCTACTTCGAGCTATAGCATGTATATTATTTCCACCCATAGCCGTTTATGATAAAGGTTGTGGAGCTATTTTGTTAACGTTTTTACTAACCTGTATAGGTTGGTTGCCAGGCGTAATAGCTGCAATATTATTCTGTAGAAAGTAAAATTTATTACTACTAAAAAATACCCTTTTGCATTCATCCCTAATGTTTTGTGGGTTGAATGCAAAAGGGTTCTCTGTTTGTTGTGCTATTTCGGGTATTTTGTGAAGTTGTATTTGTCTCTCAATTCTGCTTTCTTTTCGTCAGTTTGGCTGGTAAAGTAAGCTTTCCATCCTGGACAAAAATTTATATGCCAACGCCAGAAACGTCCAAGCAGTGAGTTGGGGTTTTTGTCATAGTGAGCCCTTAATTTGCAGTTTTCGCAAGGTTGTGCCATAATCGTATTTAGTTTTATGTTGTTGTTATTTGTTTGTTTTGTTGCACTTTAACCAAGTCTTACATTGTTCCCAACCATTAGTAGACCATAAGGCAAGGAATACAAGTAGTGGTTGAAAAAAGAGGCGTATGAGACGTGCTTGGTCTGTATCAAGACCAAAAGCATCGATGTGGTTAACGTATTGATTGATGTTGCCAGGGAAGATTAGCACAAAGAAAAGTGCTAACAATGCGCCAACTATAGCTTTCTTCTTCCACAAACAAAGCATACCAAGGCCAAGAGCTATCTCAACTACACCTGAAGCTAACACAACAAAATCTGTGAAGCCTGGCGAAAATTGTAGCCATGTTGGTACTTGTGCTACAAACTCTTGACGTGCTATTGTCAGATGGCTGATACCTGCATAAGTCATGAATGTACCAAGCAAGATGCGGAAAAATGTTTTTACGTACTGCATATTGTTGATTTTTTCTATTTGTCTATTTATATCGTTCGCGACACAAAAATAAATATTATATTTTACATCGCAAACGATATTTAATAACTTAAGAATAATTAACTTTGTGTCGTTTGCGATATATGTCTATATAAGAGTAAATATAGCAAACGTATAGTTTGGGTTAAAATAGGTATATTGCACAACAAACATCTTAACCAAATTGATAAATCAAAAATGAACAAAACGCTTTCTATCATTGTTGCTTCCCTATTTCTTGGGAGTTGCGGAGTATCGAGAGACGAAACTTCTGAAGCAAAATGCCGATGTAAAAACATTTTGCAAGATATATAACGAACTTTCAGACGCAGGCGTCAAAACTCCATCAGAGCTGTATCGTAAAGGCATAATGGAGTATATCGCTAAGAAATAAATATGAACATACTTATAATAAACGGCAGCCCTCGACGGAAGGGTTTGATTTCGCAGATGCTCGACATCATGCACCAAGAAGCCGAACAACAGGGCAACAACATTGAAACTATTTGCGCCAACGATCTAAGCATAAAACCTTGCATAGGCTGCATGGTTTGTCGCACAAAAGGTAGCTGCGTACTTGGCGAAGACGACTCGCAACGTGCTTTGGCTATGATGCAAAAAGCCGATGCCATAATCATTGGGTCGCCTTGCTATTGGGGCAATGTTCCGGGACAACTGAAATTGCTATTCGACCGCATTGTGTATGGTTTGATGCGCGACACACCTCGTTTCCCCGAACCTCTGATGAAGGGCAAGAAGTGCATTCTCGTTAGCACATGCACCACACCTTGGCCGTGGAGTGTTTGGTTCAACCAATCTCGTGGCGTGATAAGAGCGCTGCGCGAGATATGCCGATATTCAGGATTCAAGATTGTGGCAACCATCGAGCGAGGTGGCACGGCAATGCATCCAGAACTGACCGAAAAGGACAAGCAGAAATGCGTCAAAGCGGTGAAGAGACTTTGGGCGTAGGTATAAATAAATCACGATAGCTATGATTATATATTTTTCGGGTACAGGAAATAGTCTTGCAATAGCGCGCAAAATTGCCGAAGCGCTTGACGAGCCGTTGATGCCAATGACAAAAGCCGTGACGCAAGACCTCAGTACGGAGAAAACCATCGGACTAATATATCCATCGTACGACTTTGCGCCACCGCTTGCCGTGCAATATATGTTGCCACAGTTGCGCATCGCTCTAGATGCATACGTATTTGTAATTATAACTTGCGGTGCGCAGACGGGTATATCGTCATGGTTCGCCAAGCATACGTTCAAACAGAAAGGCATCAAAGTGGCGTATTGTCACAAGATTAGAATGCCCGATAGTGCTGGCATTGCTTATGGTCGCAACCCTAACAAGCAAACGTGGAAGTTCGAACGTTTTGCTTCGCGTCTCAAGCGTATTATCGACGATGTAAAAGCACAGCGCACAGCCTATCATTTCGACGGCTGGAGTCTCTTGGGCTGGGTGTCGATGAATACGAAGTTGGGGCAGAAGATGATAAAGCCATTCTTCCCAGCCGCCAATGCCGACCTATGTGTGGGTTGCGGCATATGCGCAAAAGTGTGCCCTATAGACAACATCACTATGCTGCCGCGCGAAAGTAATAAGCCTTTGGCAACCAACGGAAACAATTGTACAGCGTGCCTCAGTTGTGTTCATTTTTGTCCGCATCAGGCAATGGAGCTTGGCGGCAAGCACATCGACAAGACGTGGCAGTATCATCATCCAGACATCAATCTGAACGATATGATACAGATGTAAGTAGAAGTTCAATGAATAATAATGATATGGAATGAAGAATTATATATTTAGCATAGCAATGCTGCTCGGAATGGTGGCTTGCACAAGCAAAGAAGTAGAACCCACTAATGTTAATGAAAATAATATTATGACGTACCACAAAATTCAAGTGGAAGACTGCAACGTCTTCTATCGTGAGGCTGGCGACAATAACAATCCAACGGTTCTTTTGTTGCACGGATTTCCAAGCAGCAGCCACATGTTTCGCGAACTGATGCCCGAGTTGGCCGATGAGTTCCATCTGATTGCGCCCGACTTTCCAAGTTTTGGGCAAACAGAATCGCCTTCGAGAGACGAGTTTGAATATTCATTTGACCATTTGGCCAAAATAGTCGATAAGTTCACTGAAGCTATTGGACTCTCAGAATTCTCCATATATGTTTTTGATTACGGTGCACCAATAGGCTACCGCATAGCTATGTGGCATCCTGAGCGTATCAAAGCTATCATTTCGCAGAATGGTAATATGTATGAAGAAGGTTTGGGCAAAAAGTGGGAGGCTCGCAAAGCGTATTGGAAGAGCCCTACGCCCGAGTTGCGCCAACAGTTTTCATCGGCATTCGCCCTCGAAACCATCATCGGACAATACACTTTCGGAACGCCCGAAGGCAGCGTTGGCCCCGATGGTTACTCACTCGATTTTTATTACGTGAATTTGCCAGAACGTGCCGAGATGCAAAACGACCTTATCCTCGACTATCGCAGCAACGTTGCTCTCTATCCAGATTTTCAAAAATACCTTCGTGAAAATCAACCATCATTGTTGGCTGTTTGGGGCAAAAATGATCCATCGTTCATACCTGCAGGTGCAGAAGCTTTCAAACGTGATGTACCCAATGCAGAAATTCATTTTGTTGATAGTGGGCATTTTGCACTCGAAAGTCACCACACAGAAATAGCACAACTAATACGTAGATTTTTGAAGCAAGTATTATAATGACACGTACTCAGGAAATCATCCGCACAAGCATTGTTGGCATTGTAGCCAATGTGTTGTTGGCTGTGTTCAAGGCTGTAGTGGGCATATTGGCAAGTTCGGTAGCCATAATTATGGACGCAGTGAACAATCTTAGCGATGCCTTGTCGAGCGTCATCACCATCATAGGCGCCAAACTATCAACCCGCCCAGCCGACCGCAAACACCCTTTCGGATTTGGCCGCATTGAGTATTTCAGCGCCATCACCATCGCCGTGATTGTTCTATCGGCAGGTATCACTTCGCTGATAGAATCGGTGAAGAAGATTTTTGCGCCAACCGACCCCGAATATACCAACGTGACGCTCATCGTCATTTCGGTAGCTATAGTTGTAAAAATAGTATTGGGGCAATACGTGAAGCGCCAAGGCAAATTGCTGAATAGCGATGCACTCATAGCCTCCGGTTCCGACGCGCTTTTCGATGCCGTAATCACATTGTCGACATTGGTATCGGCAGGCATCATGCTGATATGGAACGTGTCGCTCGACGGAATACTTGGTGCACTGATTTCTATTGCCATCATCAAAGCCGGAATAGAAATGTTAGCCTCGCCCGTAAACGAATTGCTTGGTGCACGCGTGTCGCAAGAACTGATACATAACATCAAGCAAGAGGTTATGGCGTTTGACGATGTTCATGGCGTGTTCGACATCATTCTGCATAACTATGGTCCGGACGTATATATCGGCTCGCTGCATATCAGCGTCTACGACACTATGAATGCCGACGAAATTCATGGTTTGTCGCGTCGCATATCCGAGCAACTGCTTGAGCATTATGGCATAGTTATGACAATAGGCATATACTCCATTTCTACGGGCGACAATAAGCGCGGTCAGCTGCAAAGTGCTGTTGTTCAAGCGCTAACAAAGCACAAAGAGGTTCAGCAAATACATGGATTCTGCTATTTCGACGAAGAGCATCGCATATCGGTCGACGTAGTGCCACACATTTCCGTGCGCAACGAAGCCGCCCTATTGTCCCAATTGACAAGCGAACTCAAGAATCTCATTCCCGACGAAGAGATAACCATAGTCATCGACCATAATTATAGTGAATAGTAAAAATATGAAATCGATTTTTACATTAGCAATAGTTGGTACAATGCTTAGTAGTTGTGTGGAGACGAAACAGGTAGAGTTACCTGAATTGCCACCGTTTCCTGAGATACCAACGCCCGAAACAATAAACTCAGTAAAAATGGGAGATATTGACAATTTTGCTGAGGTGCAACTTGACATACCAATTACCGATGGTCCGTACAAAGCGAGTTGGGAATCGGTTGAGAGTAATTATCCAGGAACACCCCAATGGCTACGCGATGCTAAATTTGGCATTTGGGTACACTTCGGACCTCAAGCGGCTGGTGAGAGTGGCGATTGGTATGCACGTAATATGTATAAGGAGAATCACAAGGCTTATCAGAATCATCTGAAACGTTATGGGCATCCATCAGAGGTGGGTTATAAGGATATTCTGCGCGATTGGAATCCGACAAAACTCGACCCCGAATATTTGACAAAATTATATCAAAAGGCTGGTGCTCGTTTCTTGATGATTCAAGGTGTACATCACGATAACTACGATCTTTGGGATTCGAAATATCAACCATGGAACTCTGTCAACATTGGTCCGAAACGTGACATTTTGCGTGAGTGGGCCGATGCTTGTCGGAAATATGGGATGCGCTATGGCGTTACGTTTCACCATGAGTATACATGGTGGTGGTGGCAAACAGCTTTTGGTGCCGACACTATTGGCGATAAAGCGGGTGTGCCCTATGACGGTCATCTGACGTTAGCCGATGGTAAAGGTAAGTGGTGGGAAGGCTACGACCCACGTTTGCTCTATGGCATCGATTTGCGAGAATATGAAACTGTTAGTGAGTGTGCTCAAACACCATGGTCGCCACCAGCACCAGGCATATTTAATCGTCATTTAGATTATTGCAAATGGTTTGCTACACAGTGGGCTTTGCGTATGATGGATGTTACAGCACATTACGACCCCGATTTTATCTACACTGATGGCACTGTACAAGGTCCGTTCACTGGCGATGGTACAGGTACGGGCTACAAATGCAACGCTATGCAAACGGTTATGGCCGACTACTATAATCGTGTACTTAAATCGCGTGGTGAAGTGGATGTGTTTAGCATTGTCAAGTTTCGTAATCCTACCAACGGCACAGTGAATACAGCTGAATTCGATTTTCCTGATACCATCAATGCAGCACAACCTTGGATTCGTGAAGCACCCGTTGGCGATTGGTTCTATGCACCAGGCTTTACCTACGACTCTGGTAGTATGATTCGTTTTATCATTGAGGCTGTTTGTCGCGATGGCAATGCTGCTCTTAACATTCCTATGCGTCCCGATGGAAGTATTGAAGATGATTGCGTTACGATGCTTGAAGAGGTCGGCGATTGGATGCAGATAAATGGTGATGCAATATATGGTAGTAAGGCGTGGAATATACTCGGAGAAGGCGAAATGAAAGACGGTAAACTCAAGAAGTTACCTGGTGGTGGATTGGGAAAATGGCACGCCGATTTCGCTTTTAGCGTTCAAGACATACGTTTTACTATAGGCAAAGATAACAACCTCTACGCTTTTACATTATGCATACCTGAAGAAGGACAAATGGTGAAGATAACTTCGCTTAGCCAAGCCAACAATAAGTTATCTGACATCAAACGTGTTTCGCTGCTTGGCTACGATGGTACATTGGAATGGAAGCAAACAACCGATGCTCTTGAAATTGTCTATCCAGCCAATGCAAAGCTAAAGACGGCGGCTGTATTTAAGATAGAATAAAATGAGATAATTATACACACAGGTTAGAATATTGTGGCGAAAAAGTTTTTAACCTGTGTATCTCCTGTAAGAGATAAATTCTATTTTTGTATCAAAAATATGGATTAATTTTCCACATATAAAACGTTGAGTAATAAATAGACAATCAATTCTAAAATTGTATATATGAGAACCATTAAACTACTATTGTTATTTATGGAAGTAG
>JBGUYH010000109.1:0-3610 GCA_045118595.1 Bacteroidales bacterium
CGCACGTCGCAAAGCCATTTTGAAGCTCACCAAAGGTAACTTTGGTCGCCGTAAGAACGTCTGGACAGTTGCCAAGAATACTTGGGAAAAAGGTCAGCAATATGCTTTCCGCGACAGACGCAAAAAGAAATCGAATTTCCGTGCATTGTGGATTCAACGTATTAACGCAGCTGCACGCCTTGAGGATATCTCATACAGCAAGTTGATGGGTCTCATTAACAAGCAAGGTATCGAAATCAACCGTAAAGTGTTGGCCGATCTCGCTGTTAACCATCCAGAAGCATTCAAAGCTGTAGTGAACAAAGCTAAGGAAGCTGCGAAATAAGTAACGGAATCAAAAACTAAATTGAAGCGCTATATTAGCTGTCAGATTTGTATAAATCTGGCAGCTTTTCTTTTATCTTCAGTATATATCAACAATATTATGTGCATAATAAAAGGCATACACATATTCTCGTGTAAGCCTTCATCATTTTATTATCGAAAACTAGTTAGTTCTACTTTTTTTCTATTACAGAAATTTTATCAGCTAGACTACGAGCTCTATCTTTAATATCTTCTGGGCTAACACCATCTTTATCCCATGCAACAACAACACCCATACGGCGATTTACTCTAGCTGTTGGCTTACCGAATATTCTGACATCGCAATGCTTTTCACAAAGTACATTGTCGACACCCACATAATCTGGACTGTTGAACTCGCCCTTGGCCAATATAACGGCACTTGCTCCTGGTCTAATAAATTCTATTTCAGAAATAGGTAACCCTAATACGGCACGAGCGTGAAGTTCAAATTCATTCAAATTCTGTGTGCCGGCAAGTGTTACCATACCAGTGTCGTGCGGACGAGGGGATAACTCAGAGAACACAACGCCATCGGCACATATGAAAAACTCTACACCAAAAATGCCTGCACCACCAAGTGCCTTTGTTACTTTGGCTGCCATCGATTCGGCTTCTCTTACGAAACGTTCTGGAATATCGGCAGGTTGCCAACTTTCTTGATAATCGCCACGTTCTTGATGGTGACTTATTGGACGACAGAATAGGGTAGGACCATTTTTTTGAGTCACTGTGAGCAGTGTTATTTCACTCAAAAATGGAACAAAAGATTCAACTATTACTTCGTGTGCATCACCACGTCCCTTCTCTGCAAACGACCAAGCCTTGTCGATGTCGGCTTCGCTCTTTACGTATGATTGTCCTTTACCTGATGACGACATGAGTGGTTTGATAACACATGGTATACCAATCTCTTTTACAGCTTCACGCATCTCTTCAAGTGATGACGCATATTTGTAACGTGCTGTTCGTAATCCTAACTCTTTTGCAGCAAGGTCACGAATGGCACGTCGGTTCATAGTGTAATTAGCTGCTTTGGCCGATGGTACTACTTGTATACCATTTTTCTCATAGTCGTAGAAACGTTCGGTTCTTATTGCCTCAATTTCTGGTACTATAATATCAGGATTATGTTTTGCAACAATGCGATCCAATTCAGCTCCATCGAGCATGTTTATGACTTCATAAGCATCGGCAACTTGCTGAGCAGGTGCGCCTTCGTAGCTATCAACTGCGATTACTATCTGACCTAATCGTTTGGCTGCGATGACAAATTCTTTGCCTAATTCACCAGAGCCGAGAAGAAGTATTTTTTTTACCATGTGTCGTATTATTTGATTTTTGGCTTTTACGCAGCTAATTTAATCGTTTTTAACCGGAATATGGTTACTTTTTTACAATTTATTCTTGTTACAACAATTGTAGTTGCGTTTATCTATATTGCACTGACAATTGTTATTACAACCACAACATTTATTGTTGTTTTTTCGCAATGTGTTTATTGAAAAATAGACACATAATGCAATTATGGTCAGAACTATTATTGTGGGTAAATTCATTATTTTAAATAAAAATGTCGATTAATATTTTTGTTAGCATTGCAAATATCCATGCTACAGAGCATTGTAGCACAATGGTGCAGAGTGCTATTTTGCTACCAAGTTCTCTTTTGATAGCTGCAATGGCTGCTACACAAGGTGTGTATAACAAACAGAATACAAGCAGGGCTGCTGCACTTGCTACTGATAATACTGTATGTATATCGGTGGTTGCAAATAGTTGTTCAAGTGTCGAACGAACACTTTCTTTGGCTATAAAACCAGTTGTTAATGCTGTAGCTATGCGCCAATCGCCACATCCTAAAGGCGCAAAAATAGGAGCTATCAGACTTGATATTGCTGCTAATATTGAGTTTTCGTCGTTTTCAACAACATTGAAACGAAAATCGAAGTTTTGTAAAAACCATATAACTATTGATGCCATAAATATTATGGTAAATGCTTTCTGAATAAAGTCTTTGGCTTTATCCCATAACAGATGCATTACATTTTTTAGCTGTGGTAATCGATAGTTGGGCAATTCCATAACAAATGGCACTGCTTCGCCTTTATATACGGTTCGTTTGGCAATTAATGCTGTGAGTATACCTGCAAAAATGCCAACCATATAGAGTGTTATCATTAGTAGCCATGCATTATGTGGGAAAAAATAGCTAATGAAAAATCCGTATATGGGTAGTTTGGCGGTACACGACATGAATGGTGTGAGCATTATTGTTAGTTTTCTGTCGCGTTCGCTTGGTAGTGTTCGACTAGCCATAACACTTGGTACAGAGCATCCAAAGCCAATGAGCATAGGTACAACAGAACGTCCTGATAAACCTATTTTGCGTAGTAATTTATCTGAAATGAATGCTATGCGTGCCATATATCCGCTATCTTCAAGTAATGATAGGAAGAGAAATAGCAATATTATGATAGGAATGAAACTAAGTACACTGCCAACTCCAGCAAATATGCCATCAGCGACCAATGAAACGACAATAGAGCTTACGTTTATTTTTTCCAATAGACTAACAACAAAATCGGTTATTAGGCCTATTTGCTCGTCGAGAATGTCTTGAAGTGTAGCGCCTAATCCTTCAAATGTTATGTAAAATATTAGTGCCATTATGCTCAAAAACATAGGCAGTGATGTCCATTTGCCTGTAAGGATTTTGTCGATAGCGAGACTTCTATGGTGCTCTTTGCTTTCTTTAGGTTTTATAACTGTTTGCTGGCAGAGTGTATGAATGAAGTCGAAACGCATATCGGCAATGGCTGCAGCTCTGTCGAGGTGGCGCTCTTCTTCAAGTTGCTTTAGTATATGTTCTACAGTATCAAGTTCGTTAGTACTAAGTTTTAGTGTTTTTGTTATCATGCTATCGCCTTCTATTAATTTTGAGGCTGCAAAACGTAGCGGTATTTGTGCTGCTTGAGCATGGTCTTCGATAAGGTGCATTATGGCATGATAGCAACGATGTAGTGCTCCACCATGTTTATTTGGGCTACAAAAATCGAGGCGAGTTGGACATTCTTGATATTTTGCTACGTGAATAGCGTGAGTAACAAGTTCGTCAACGCCATGATTGCTAGCTGCACTAATAGGAATAACAGGTATGCCAAGCAGTCGTTCCATTTCATTTATGCGCACTGTACCTCCGTTTTTGTCTAATTCGTCCATCATATTGAGGGCTAATACCATAGGAATATTTAATTCCATAAGT
>JBGUYH010000110.1:0-8228 GCA_045118595.1 Bacteroidales bacterium
ATTGACCAACTTATGGACGAAGGTGTTGCACAGCTATTTGTCAACCAATTCAATAATCGTAAAATAATAGGAACTGTAGGTGCACTACAATTTGAAGTAATACAATACCGCTTACTGCACGAATACGGAGCCTCATGTCGCTACGAACCTATAAGCCTCTACAAAGCTTGTTGGATAGACTCTGACGATGATGCTGAATTGCAAGAGTTTAAGAAACGCAAAGTGCAATATATGGCAAAAGACAAATGGGGACGCGATGTATTCTTGGCCGAAAGTGGTTATATGTTACAAATGGCACAAGAGGGATTCAAAAACGTGCGATTCCATTTTACAAGTGAATTCTAATTACAATAAAATAGAAAAGAAAAACGAGAACAACGACCTAATATAAATATGGTCGTTGTTCTTTTTTATATATCACATCAATCACTATCTTTGTTAGAAATAAGTCAACAGAACATTATCATCATCGCCACCTATCGGCTATAAATCAAACAATTAAACACACACAATTATGCTACAACCTAACACCATTGCCCCATCGTTTTCGCTACCAGACCAAGATGGCAATATTCGCACACTTGAAGAATTTCGCGGCCAAAAAGTAGTACTATATTTTTATCCGAAGGACAACACTTCAGGATGCACCAAACAAGCATGCACTTTTTCGGAACTCTTCCCACATTTCCGTGAAAAAGGAGCAGAAATCATAGGCATCAGCAAAGATAGCGTTGCCTCACACAAAAAATTTCAAGAAAAATTCAACCTCACATTCACACTCCTTGCCGACACAGAAAAGACCGCAATTCAAGCATACGATGTTTGGAAAGAGAAAACGCTCTACGGCAAAAAATCTTTCGGCATAGTGCGCACCACATATCTTATCGACGAAAACGGAATCATCATCAAGGCATTCTCAAACGTCAAAGCTGCCGAAAATCCGATGCAGATGTTGGAAGCAATAGATGGAAAATAACTAATTTTACACTCGCTAATTTTTTTAAACAAGAAAAACACAGATGGAATCAGTTGCATTTGTACAATGGTGTCTCGATCATTTGAACAATTGGACAGTCATGTTACTAATGACTATCGAAAGTTCGTTTATACCTTTCCCATCCGAAATTGTTGTTCCTCCAGCCGCATATCGCTGTGCTAACCTATCAGAATTGTGTGTGCTTATTGTTGTGGCAACCATAGGAGCTAATATAGGTTCACTCATAAACTATGCATTGGCCTACTATGTTGGCCGACCAATAGTTTATCGTTTTGCTAATAGCCGTTTAGGACGGTTGTGCCTCATCGATGAAGAAAAGATACGCAATGCCGAAGATTTCTTTGCACGCCATGGTTCCATATCTACTTTTGTTGGTCGACTCATACCTGCAGTGCGTCAGCTCATATCAATACCTGCAGGATTAGCACGTATGCATTTGGGCAAATTCATTTTCTATACTACACTTGGTGCTGGAATATGGAACACCGTGTTGGCATCGGCTGGTTACTACATGGCATCGCTATATCCTGAAGAACAGATGATGGCAAAAATAGAAACATATAGCAGTGAATTTAAGATAGTATGCTTCACCATCATTGCTGCTATTATTGTATTTTTGCTCTATCGCTTTTTCTCTGCAAAAAAGAAAAATGCAGAAATAACTGAAAAATAATATTTACTTACAATGAATAGTCTGACCTCACTTTTCTATCGTCGTCGCAGCACACGCAAGTTTACCACTGAAGCCATTAGCGAATCTGACATAAAAGAGTTACAACGCGCTGCGTTATGTGCTCCGACATCAAAAAATTGCAAATCGTGGGAGTTCGTTTTCGTAACTGACTCGTCAAAGATAAAAGCTCTATCAGAGTGCAAAGAATCAGGTGCACAATTTCTAGAAGGTGCAACATTGGCCATCGTCATCTTAGCCGACCCACAAAAAACTGATGTATGGATTGAAGACACCTCAATAGCAGCCACTTTCATACAACTACAAGCTGAAGCTTTAGACCTAGGCTCATGCTGGGCACAAATGCGCGAACGCGGTTTTGCTGATGGCAGAAAAGCGAACGAGCTTGTTAAACAAATACTCGATGCACCCAATAACCTTGAAGTAGAGTGTATCATTGGCATCGGCCATAAAGATCAGCAACGTTCTGAATACACTGATGAAAAATTGCCGTGGCAACAGATACACATCAACAAATTCTAAAATTTAGTTTCGGTATGGCAAATACAAACATTGCACACACAGCGACTATTGCCATAATAGCCTTTGTTCTAAGCGCATGCAATAGCATAGGATACACACCTTACACCTTTGAACAATTAAGAGCGGCAGACTATACCCTACCAGCTGATGTGCACAAAATAGTAATTACAACATATGCCGAACCGACAATAAATGACGAATCATTTTCGTCTACCGATACAGCATATACCAACTTACGCATGAATTATGCTAAGCAAATGCCTTCAATTATATGCTCAATACTACTCGGAAAGATAAACCAAAGTGGGTATTTGATAGCCGAAGCTGACGCCAATTTCAACACATTAGGTTCTATAATGGCGTATAGTGATAGCATATGCAGTATGCACAATGCCGATGCACTACTCGTTATTGACAAATGCAAATACGACTCTTTTGTTCAACTCTATGGTCAAGATGATGCAACATTAGTATCGGCAATGGAAACCGACCTACGATTTATATCGCGCAACGGCATATCACGCTCATTTGAAACACAACACGACACACTCACTTGGTATCTGACAGAGGATAATAACAAATTCCCAGACTATCGCGAACTATACTATAGCATATCAGAACAAATAGCGTCGCACATAGCCATGCAATTATTACCATCGTGGGAAACTCGCCGACGAGTTCTCATCGGAACATCATCACGCCAACTTTCCGATGCATCAAATTGGGCAGTGAACGATGAATGGGACAGAGCAAAAGATATATGGGCAAATGTAGCACAAAATGGTAGTGGTATCGATAAAATATGCGCAACTATAAACTTAGGATTATACTACGAACGACTTGATAACGTACTCGAATCGGCTATGTGGTTTTCGAAGGCACTGGACTTAATAGATCAAAACATCGATGATAAACAAGTTCAGAATATGAAAAAACAAGTAACAATGCTTTTTCAACGTTCGATTGACAGACAACATGAAAAGGTATTACTCGACAAACAAATGAGTAACTAACCATATCATAATGTACTACATACGCATCATCATACTGACAATATTTATCTTATTGTCAACCACGTCAAGGGCACAAATAGATGCTGGCAAAAGTGCCACACTTGCCTCTATTGTGATTGATCTAAAAACAGGTGAAGTGATAGAAGAACACGACGCCGACAAACTACTAACACCAGCGTCACTAACCAAACTACTAACCACAGCTGCTGTGCTCGAAAAAATGGGAGCACAAAGCAAAATCGAGACTCGCGCATACATCAGTATAGATAAAAAACACATTGCCATCAAAGGTTGTTGCGACCCAACTATAGGGTCTGCATACTACACATGGCACACACCCGAAGCATTTGCCACTAACATAGCTAATACACTAAAAAAGAACAGAATAACAAGCATCGAAAGCATCTATTTCGATGCCAATTACATTATAGGAACCAATTACTCATCAAAACGTTTGTGGGAAGATATGGGCAACTACTACGGAGCAGCACCACAGGCATTTAACACTAACGATAATACAACAACATACACATTCAGTTCACCTGCCGAACCCAACAAACCCTGTCGCATTGTGAGCATAGACCCCAACGAAGACATTGACATAATCAACTATGTTAAAAGTTACACAAAACAAACCGATAGCGTCTACATCTATGGTATGGGACAACATTGGTACGCAAGTGGTTGCATGCCATGTGCAAAATCAGCATTCAAAGTAAAAGGAGCAATGTGCAACCCTCAAAATGTTTTCGAAAACAAAGTAATGAATGAGCTCAAACGACAAGGTATAACTATAGGTCGAAGTATCAATTCACAACCCGACTACAACAAATACACCCTTTTGTCAACATTTGCATCGCCATCAATTGAAAGCATCATAAAAACAACAAACCATGAAAGTGTCAACCTATATGCCGATGCCTTAATGCTACATTTGTGTGGTGAACAAAGCGCTTCAATAGATGGTGGATTACAATACCTACGCAACTATGTAGAGCACCACACTCAAAGCAAAGTCATGCTCTATGATGGTTCAGGATTATCACCTCTCAACGCTGTAAGTGCACGCCAATTTGCCACAATCATTAGGCACATGGAGTTATCGGCACACGCCACAGCTTACGACAATTCGCTTGCTACGGCTGGAATTAGTGGCACACTCAAGCGCTTAGGCAAAGGTTCTGCTATTGAAGGAAAAGTGAAAGGGAAAAGTGGAAGTATGACTGGCGTTTTATCGTATGCTGGAATAGTAACAACTAACAATGGTAAAAAATACATATTCTGCATCATTATTAACCACTCAGAAATAACCAACACAGAACTTAGAAAACGAATAACTCAATGGCTCTCACAAGTTGCAACTAAATAGAAATGACGAATAGTTGATGCACAAACAACAACTACTCGCCATTACTCCCCTAAAATCTATATTTTCAAATTTTTGCTATCAGCACATCATGTGCATTCACATCAACAAGCAATCCTTTCTCTTTTATCATGTCAATCGACATACGCGAAGCTTGCAATGTTTGATGTTTCAATACGTCGAAAGGCACAATGCACTCGTTCCATGTTGACCCCATTAGCTGCCATGCATCATCACCAATGCGCAACTGAGTTGTTACTTTTGTATCAGAGAAATTGCAAACTATGATGTAACGTTCGCTCTCATTGTAACGCAAGAATGCATAAATCTTTGTTGCATCAACATAAATAGGCTGATTCCACATCAAATCGTACATTTCGCCCGTAGCAAGTGCTTCATGGTCGTGCACTAATTGTCCGAGTTGTGCATACCATTGTTGAATCTGCTTTGCCTCATCTGGCAGCAATGCGCCATCGTATTTGTGATTATTTACCATTTGCTGCACTCGTTCGATACCCCAATAATCGAATATTGTAGTCCGACCATCGCGACCACTGAACCCTTCTTCATCCATGCCACGCTCGTCAATCTCTTGTCCGAAATATACCATTGCAGCACCTTTCCCCATCAACATAGCAAGTGCTACGCCTGGACGAGCCTTCAGAGCACCATCTGAGCCTGCGAAGAAATCGGATGCGATACGTTGTTCATCATGATTCTCAAGAAAATAGAGCATACGTTGCCCCATTCCATCTGTACGTCTCCAGATGTCGCCAATAACATTAGCATGCTCATTGCCACAAATAACATTACGTACTGTGTCGTAGAAATTAACTTTATCGTACAAGTAATTAAACCCTGCATTTATATAGTCGCGATATTGGGCAAGATTATATGTTTCGGCAATGAAGATAACCTTAGGATGTCGCATTGTTATCTGTGCTATGCACCAATTCCAAAACTCGACAGGAACCATTTCAGCCATATCGACACGGAATCCATCGATACCCGTATCGGCCCAATAGTGCAATATGTCACGCATTTTGTACCACGTGTCGGGTTGTGGCGAGAAGTGACGTTTATGACCATTAAGATAATCGATTCCATAATTAAGTTTGACGGTCTCATACCAATCAGTTGGAGCTGGTGATGGCGTAAAAGCATCGTTACCCGACACTTTTGCTGGGTTTTCTTCGTATGGCTCATCCAAATTACTTACCGGACTGACAAATTCGTGGTCGGGCATGTAATAGAAATTGTTCATTGCTGAGAATGGCACACTTTTGTCATCAGAACCACCCAATTGTGGAGCTGGACGAACATCGCTATGGTAGTTGCGTGCAACATGATTAGGAACAAAGTCGATAATAACTTTCAAACCATGTTTGTGAGTGCGTTCTACCAATGCCTTAAATTCATTCATTCGGTGTGATACATCACAAGCTAAATCGGGGTCGACATCATAATAGTCACAAATAGCATACGGACTACCTGCCTTACCTTTCACCACGTTAGCATTAGCTTTATGAGTAATGAACGGATAATCGGTTGTTGATGCATGACGAATAATGCCAGTGTACCACACATGAGTAAATCCCATTGAAGCAATACGACTTAAAGCTGCATCGTTTATATCGTTAAACTTGCCACAACCATTTTCTTCTATTGTTCCATTGCTGTGACGAGTTGAATTAACATTACCATAGAGGCGCGGAAGCACCTGATATATGAGCGTTTTAGCCATAAAAAAGAAGTTGAGTAATTTGTTTTATGATGCAAAGTTAGTATGTTTTATTCATTCATACGAAAACGAAAAAATAAAAAATAGTGACATATAAATTGCACTATAAAACAAAATAATATTTACGTTTACAACATTTAATTTAATTGACTTCATTTTAGCTTTTATGACAAAAAATATGCTAAATTACTTAATACTACATATCATTAATTTAGCATACTTAACTTTCATCATCCACTAATAGCCTTATACTCCTTTGGACCTATACCTACATATTTTTTAAAATATTTACCGAAAGCACTTTGTGTTGGAAAATTTAGTTTGTAAGCCACTTGCTGTATGCTCTGACCCGAATAACGTAAAAGTGCTTTTGCTTCAATAATCACATATTCGTTTATCCATTCAAGGGCGGTTTTCCCGGTGAATTTGCGCACTTCGCCGCTCAGATAGTTGGGCGTGAGGCACATCTTGTCGGCATAGAAAGCCACGCTGCGCTCGGTGCTGTGATACTGGCTGAGCAGATCCATAAAACGCTCGTGGATGTTTTCGCCGCGTGTGGTGTTGGTTTCGTAAATAATATCGTTGCGCTTGTCGAGCACCGAGATGAGCGTGTGAGCAAAGGCACTGACGAGGTTTTCGACAATCTTCTCCGCCTCGCGCAAACCCGATGTCATATTAGCGCGCAACATGCCATAATACGACTCAAGCATCTGCATATCGGCAGTAGGGATGTCGGTAAAGATGTTGCGATTCGACTTTATGATAGCGTTGCTCTGCCAATAATTGATGCGCATACGATCGAGCAAAGTAGTGGAAATAAGCCCTGCATATACACATGCATTAGGCGTGGTATTTATTTGCACAATATCGCTATTGGTGCAAATGATGACAGTGTTGGCCCCAATCTGATAGTTTTTGAGATTGATGGTGCAATCGATAGTGCCACTTTTGCATAGCAAGATACTCACCGCATTGAGACGACACGGATAGCGAAAGAAATCAATATTCAAACTATCTGTTATGATGATGCTATCGGCAAACAATACGGCATGCTGAAAGGGCTTCATCTTGGCAATTTGCGCTATATCGATGGTAGAAAGCATGGTTGGTGTAAGTTATAAGTAGATAAGTTATAAGTATTTATATAGCGACAGTTCTTATAACATAGATTCTATTCCCTCTTCACTAATTCATTATATAGAGCCAATCCTTTTTCTGTCAGTAAATATTTCTGACGCGGGTGGCGAGGAGAATTAGGATAAAGCATACGAACAAAACCTTCCTTTATGGCTGGATATAGGTGATATTCCAGAAAATTCGGTCTGTGTTTCAATTCTAACAATTTCATCAATTGAGAAATTGAGACTGATTCTTTACCAATCTTCCTAATTAAGCCAATAACCAATATATTATCTGTGTGTAGCAAATCTGCTACTTGTTCGGGTGCTTGTTCGGGTACATGTCGAAAACTTAGATTGGGCTGCACACTCCACTCTTTCGTTGAATGAATATGCAGATAACTATTATGCAAATCCCATTGCTCACATAGCAGAAGATTACGGAAGAAGCGTTCCAGATACTGCGGGCTGTAATCAATGCCCTCCACAGCACTACGATAGTTCGCCCGCACCAGAGCATTACGGAAATACCATGAATGATCTGCAAACATATCGTTCTCCACCTTGAAACCGATGTCACGCAGATACAGAATGGTAAACACCGCCGTAGTCCGAGTGTTACCTTCACCAAAAGCATGTATCTGCCATATTCCAGAAACAAAGCGAGTGATATGAGCAATCAACTCGTCAGATGAAATGCTTTTATAACTAAAACTGCGTTCCTGTTCTATATCGTGGTCCAACGCCATGCGTAAGTCTTCCCAATTCAGATAATGCACA
>JBGUYH010000111.1:0-5987 GCA_045118595.1 Bacteroidales bacterium
TGGGTTGGCTTTGAGTATCTTAATAATATCTTTGGTAGCGTCAGCACTTTTGGGGCGTACCTCGTAGAATAGGTTTGGACGATTAAACGATGACTTGAACACTGTGGCATCGAGCATTCCCATATTTTTCTGTATGTCGTGTTGTACTTTTGGGGTAGCTGTTGCTGTTAGTGCAATGAGTGGTGCTGTGCCTATTTCGTTAATGATAGGGCGTATACGACGGTATTCAGGGCGGAAGTCGTGACCCCATTCTGATATACAGTGTGCTTCATCGACGGCATAGAATGATATTTTTACATTTTTCAGAAAAGCAATATTCTCCTCTTTTGTGAGCGATTCGGGGGCAACGTAGAGCAGTTTTGTTTTGCCAGATGTTATGTCGTCTTTTACTTGTTGTATGGCTTGCTTGTTGAGTGATGAATTAAGGAAATGTGCTATACCATTGTCAGTACTATATCCGCGTACTGCATCAACTTGGTTTTTCATCAAGGCAATGAGTGGAGAGATGACTATGGCTGTACCATCTTGTATGAGAGCAGGCAACTGGTAACATAGTGACTTACCACCACCTGTGGGCATCAGAACAAAAGTATCTTTACCGTCGAGTATGTTGCGGATGATAGCTTCCTGACTCCCTTTGAATGTGTCAAAACCGAAGTATTTTTTCAGTTCGGCGTTCAAATCTATTTGCATGGTCATAGATAAACTACAATATGATTGTTCACAATTCTCAGTGCAAGTGTTTCAACAACAGCAACTGAGCTCTACTTTTGTGCATTTTTAGCCTAAAGTAGATATTTTATATCGAATTACGAATATAATATGGTTATATTTTTACGTTTTTAACAGTTGAGAACGTTATTTGCATTGTGCATTTCTTAATTCATCACAACCATTGTTGCTCCATAGCCATACTCTTTGAATGAGGCATCTTGATAGTAACATTTGCTATATTTTCGGTCGAGTAGTTTTCTAACTTCTGTTTTTAGTGTTCCGTTGCCAACTCCGTGTATGAATACGATGCGTTGTCCCTTTTTTCCTTCGTTCTCAGACATTACGTGTTTGAATCGAGCCAACTGCACCTCTAACATCTCGCCATTTGATAGTCCTGTTGTGTTATCGATAATGGCATTGATGTGTAAATCAACTTCTATAATATCGCCCACTTTGTTGCTGGGTTTCGATAGTGTTTTATGCTCGGTTCGTTCTTTATCAGCGACTATCTTGTGCAAGTCGGCACTGCTCAACTGATTGAGTTTATCTTGCATATCTGATTCTATTATAGGATAGAGCACAGCTCGCTCATCGAAATAGTTGTTAGGAGCGAATGTGTTATCTTTAAAGAATCTGGTCGATTTTATTTTTAACTCTGTTTCTGTTGGACAGCAATGTTTGTATGCTTGGCTCTTTTTATATAGTATCAGTTGTACAAACCAAGTTTGATTGTCGATGCGTTGTGGGTTGTATTTGTCGAGCATTAATTTGGTGTTTGGCTCTATTGTGCCATAGTGCAGCATTGTAACATTGTTGCTGTTGCCTACTTGCTCTGTGATGCTGAAAAAAGCAAATGTGTTGCTATCATTTACCACATAAAGATCGAGATAACCACTATTGCCTTTGTCACTTTTTAAAAATGCAATAAAAAATTGTGGATTATTATCATCGCTTGCGGTGTTACTGAATGTGTAGTCGTCGGTAGTGTCGGGTATTATTTCAGGAACCTCGTTTTTTCGTTGTTCTTCGCGGCGTTGTTCTGCTATTTGTTTTTGTTGCGCACCAGCTTCAATCAGCACCACTTCATTGTCGGCTACAGGGTATTCAAATCCATCCTCTTCTTCCACATAAACAGTGCGTCCTTCGATGCGAACTACAATGCCTCCACCTTCCATATTTAAAAAGCGAACTTTGTCGCCTTTCTTTACATTTGCCATACGTTATGTTATTGTCTTCATTGGTTATGAGACACAAATATATCAAAAAATGACGAGATTGTGAATGTTGATACATTAGATGCCTTAAATATCGATGGGTGTGTAGGTGAAATAAGAGGCAAAACTCATAGAGGATAGAAATACAAAAAGGTTTAATTTTGCCACAGAAAGAATTTTTATATCTTTGCATCTTGCTAAGTAAAGCATCATATATGGAATTAGGTATAAAGTATACGACCGAACTTTTTGTTACAGCAGAACTTTCGGCCGAGAAAATGGGGTCGGGCGATATGCCCGTTTTTGCTACACCAGCAATGGTGGCTATGATGGAAAACGCTGCTATGAAATGTGTTGCCGATGACCTTGCCGATGACCAAACAACCGTAGGCATAATGATGAACGCTACTCATGTTAAGGCTAGTCCTATTGGAGTAAAAGTATATGCTACGGCTGAACTTGTAGCAGTTGATGGACGAAAACTTACATTTAAAATAACCGCATATCAAGGCCAAGATGTAATTGGCGAAGCTACACACGAGCGTTTTATTGTTAACCGTGATAAATTCCTATCAAAACTGAACTGAATTATGTAGTGTGGCTATGCACAAGATTGTTTCATTACCACCAAGTCTTGTTGAGCAATTTAATGAAGTCAGCGGACTTCCTCGTAACGAGTGGTTTCCAACAACCGATCCCGATGGTACAAAAGTGGGTTCGGGTGGTGGAACGGCTTGGGCTATAGCCGAATTTGAACGGAATATACATTACAATGGAGGTAAGCGCATTATAATACATGCAGGTGGGCAGAGCCGACGATTACCTGCCTATGCTCCATCTGGTAAAGTGCTTACTCCTATTCCTGTTTTTAGATGGAGTTTGGGGCAGAAAATAGATCAAAATCTTTTGTCGCTACAAACACCACTCTACGAGAGGTTGATGAGTATCTCGTCGCCTAATCAAAACACACTTATAGCTAGTGGCGATGTCTTTATTTATGCCCCTGAAGTACCAAGTTCGATGCCGCAAGCTGATGTGGTTTGCTATGGAATTTGGACCGAACCACAATTGGCATCGAATCATGGAGTTTTCTTTATAAAACGGGATGGAGATTCATCTCTCGACTTTATGCTCCAAAAACCATCGCATGAGCAAATTGAAGCACTTACACAAACACATTTATTCCTAATGGATATAGGTGTGTGGATACTTAGTGACAAAGCTATTAATGTTTTGATGCGTAAATGTGGGTGGACAGGAACTTCATTTGCTGGCGGTGCGCCTCGTAACTACGACCTTTATTCAGAGTTCGGTACAGCACTCGGAAGCAATCCGCAATCTGTTGATGCAGAAATTGGTTCGCTTTCGGTGGCTATTGTTACGCTAGAAAAAGGTGAGTTTTATCATTTTGGTACATCACCAGAGCTTATCTCATCGACCGAAAGAATACAAAATAGAATTGTCGATCAACGAGATATATGGCACAAGAGAGTCAAGCCACACCCATCTATATTTGTTCAGAATGCACTGTGCGAGTATGTTTTTACGGCACAAAATAGGAATATTTGGATTGAAAATAGTTGCGTAGGTAAAGGATGGCAATTGTCGGAGAATAACATAGTAACAGGTGTTCCGCAAAACGATTGGCATATTACACTTGTTCCTAACAAATGTCTTGATATTGTTCCTATTGGTGATGATGAGTATTGTGTCAGACAATATTTAATCGGCGATAAGTTTGCTGGCGAAGAACAATTTACACCTCGTTATCCAGTTGTTAAAGCAGAAGAGTTAACTGAGCAATTAATAGTTGATGTGCTTAGTAATTCTGGTTACCGACCTACAGCCGATACTTTAATGTTAAGTGCTGCCGATATAAGTGCGCAGGCCAATTTGCGTCGATTGTTTTTGCAGCGACGGGGCTTTATGCGTGAATGTTTGCCTTTGTTGGCTCAAAACTATCAGCGTAGCATACTTTATCAGACCGACCTGAAATATTTGTCGAGATTGTGCAATGAATTGTCGGTAGACATGCCTTCATGTGTATCTGATAATGATACGCCTATGATAAGGATGCGCGATGCAATGTTTCACGGCGACGATGATAAGGCATTTGGTATACTCCACGATTGTATAATTAGCAAAGTGGGTAGTAAGTCGATGCCACAATGTAATATACAACCAGATCAAACTATATGGGGACGTAGTCCTGCTCGTCTTGATATAGCAGGAGGCTGGAGTGATACACCACCATATTGTATACAAGCTGGTGGTTGTGTAGTAAACTTGGCCGTGACTCTCAACGGACAAATGCCAATACAGGTATTTGTGCGTATGTCAGACAAAAAGAGCATAGTAATGCGCTCAATCGACAATGGTACACGCGAAGAGGTGACCACATTTGATCAATTGGCAAACTATGCATCGGTTGGTTCGGCATTCTCTATACCTAAAGCTGCATTGTGTTTGGCAGGATTTCATCCAGATTTTTGTCAGAAACACTATAATTCACTAACCGAACAACTTGAAGAGTTTGGTGGCGGTTTTGAAATAACTTTGCTTGTGGCCATACCTAAGGGTTCTGGTTTGGGTACAAGTTCTATATTAGCAGCAACATTATTAGGTGTCTTGTCTGATTTATGCCAACTTGGTTGGGATAATCATCGCATTTGTCATCTAACATTGATACTCGAACAGATGCTAACCACAGGTGGCGGATGGCAAGATCAGTATGGTGGCATTTTTCCAGGCATAAAAATATGCGAAAGTGTTCCTGGAGTGCAAAATAATGTTAGCATTAAGTGGCTTCCTGAGCGGTTGTTTACTCAGCAGCAAACCAAAGATAATTGGTTGCTCTACTATACGGGTATAACACGTGTAGCAAAAAATATTTTGGGGGAGATTGTGAAGGGTATGTTCCTCAACGAATATGAGCGTCTCGATACACTAAATGCCATTAGGAAGCATGGTATAGATATGGCTGAAGCTATACAACTATGTGACCTTGAGAAGGTAGGTGCTATGCTCCGACATTCATGGGCTCTCAATTGCAAACTTGATCAAGGAACAACAACAGAAGAAATCAAACGTATTACCGATATTATTGACCCGTTGGCATTGGGCTATAAGTTGCTTGGTGCTGGTGGTGGTGGATATTTGCTTATTTGCGCAAAAGATGCAAATAGTGCGATAGAAATACGCAACAAACTTGAGCAAATGCCACCCAATAGCAAAGCCCGATTTGTACAAATGGCGCTAAGTGCCGATGGTTTCCAAATATCACGAAGTTAGAAATTCAAACGTAGAACTATGAGCAATCATCTTGTTATAATGGCAGGTGGCGTTGGCAGCCGCTTTTGGCCAATGAGTCGTCCTGAAAATCCGAAACAGTTTATTGATGTTCTCGGAGTAGGGCGCACTTTGCTACAACTTACTGTCGATAGATTTGGTAATGGCTTTACCTCTGAAAATATATGGATTGTAACATCAGCGGCATATTTGTCTAAAGTTAGACAACAATTACCTAATATTCCGCTTGAAAACATACTACTCGAACCATGTATGCGAAACACAGCACCATGCATTGGTTATGTAGCTTGGAAAATACGCAAACGTGATCCAGAGGCTACACTAGTAGTATCGCCAGCAGATCATTTTGTTGTTGATACAGAAGAGTTTCGTAAGTGTATTAATGTAGGTCTCGACTTTGTAAAAGGAACATCGCGAGTGCTAACTTTGGGTATGAAACCATCACGACCAGACACTGGCTATGGGTACATACAATCTGACAAACCTACCGATACAGGAAAAGTGATGCATGTACGTGCGTTTAGAGAAAAGCCAGACTATCAAACAGCTTTGAGTTATTTCAAAGATTGGAGCTATAGTTGGAATGCAGGTATCTTTATGTGGGATGCCGCAACAGCCGAAGCTGCCATCCGACAGTTTGAACCAGAAATGGCAGCATTGTTCGATAAAATGAACGACAGTTTCTTCACAGCTAGCGAACAGTCGGTAGTCAATGAGTTGTTCCCACAGTGCAACAAAATATCAATCGAC
>JBGUYH010000112.1:0-18919 GCA_045118595.1 Bacteroidales bacterium
TGCTATCTGTATGTTCCTTTCGCCTATTTGGGTCGATGATTTGTCATCGCCAACTGAGAGAAGCTCACCTCCTCCAAATACTTTGGCTTCCAAATCTTCCATCCTGCTGCCCATGCAGCGCATTTTTTCAATCAGTTTGTCTATTGCTATGTTGCCGTATTTGGGCGATGCGAGGTCGTTGCCACTCCATGTTGGCAACATATAGTGGTTTATTCCTCCAAAATGGAGACGCTTATCCCACAAACATACTGCAACGCACGACCCGAGCACTGTTTTCACAACATACGGCTCTCTGCTGGCAAAGAATGACGAAGGATACAAGAAATGCTGTAAATATTCCATTCGTCTATCTTCTTAGAAAAGGTCTACATCATCATCTGACGAGTCATCACCAAATGGATCGTCAAAACTTGAGTCTATTATTGCGTCTGATTCTGGTACTGTTATCGTAAACGTTGTGCCTTCACCTTTTTGGCTCTTTACATCGATACTACCACCCAATACATTGATGAGGGCTTTGGCTATCGACAAACCTAAACCATGACCTTGGTTGATTGAGTTGATACTTGTCTCAAGACGCTTGAATCGTTCAAATATGATGTTTTGATTCTTCTCCGAAATACCTGTACCAAAATCTTGTATCGATATATTCAATTCATCATCGTCAACCCATACTTTTACAACTACTTTACTATCCTTGTAGCTATATTTGATAGCATTGTTAAGTATGTTGTTAAGTATTTGTTTGAGTTTTTCCGAGTCGGTTTTGTAGTAGAAGTTTTTGCCATCAAGACCAAACTCTATTTGATAGTCGAGTTCGATGTCGATATTCATCTTACGTGCTACCACAACAAAACCATCGATAACACCTTGTACGAGTGTACGGATGTTGACTTTCGATATGTTCGGACTTGCCATTTCGCCGGCTTCAATCTTGGCTGCTGTAAATATGTTCTTAAGCTGGAAGTCAAGGTTGAATGCTTCGTTGTGTATTAAGGCTACCATCGAAACTACTTTCTTCCAGTCTTGTTTCTCAACTGTTAGTATAGACTTCGACAAGCCTATGATAGAGGTAAATGGGTTGACAATCTCGTTAGTTACGTTAGAGATAAAGTGTCCCTTCAACGCCTCCGAGTCTTTCAGACGCTTGCATACTTGCTGATATTCCTTGTTTAGTGCATCGAGTTTATCTTCCAGTGACTTACGCTCATCGAGGCGTGTCTTTAGCTCTTTCAGCAGTTGTTTGTCCGATAAGTTATTCATATCTCTCGTGTTATTATATTCTTTTAAACATTGTTGGTTTTATGTTTTTCAGTGGAAGGTTCATGTTGGCTATTGATTCTGAATGACCAATCATGAGGTATCCGCCTGGTGATAAGTGCCTACATAACTTGCTTATTACTTTTTCTTGAGTCTCTCTGTCAAAATAGATAAGCACATTGCGACAAAATATTACATCGTATGTTTCTGTTATATCGTAAACACTATCCATTAGGTTTAAGTATTTGAGCGAAATATTTTGCTGTAGTTGCGGTGTGACGCGAACTGTTGGGTTTGTTCTGTCTTTACTTCGCAAAAAATACTTCCGTTTTAGTTGCAATGGTATTACTTCTACTGCTTTTTCTGGATACACTCCTCTTGCAGCTTTGTTGAGTACGTTACTTGATATATCGGTGCCGAGTATCGAAAATTTAAATTGTGGATTTTGCTCCTTAAACTCGTTCAATACTATACTTATTGTGTATGGTTCTTCTCCACTCGAACATGCCGCACTCCACACATTTATTTTGGTCCGACCTTCTGCCATAAAACTTGGCAAAACTTCTTGTGATAAGAAGTCGAAATGTACCGATTCACGAAAGAAATCGGTTTTATTCGTTGTAACAACACTTAAAAAGTTGTAGAGCTCGTTTCGTTGTCCTTCAGCGCTGAAAAAATATTTTTTGTATTCAGCATACGATGACATTTTGAGTTCTCTTATTCTTTTCAATAGGCGTCCTTGCAGCATTACTCTTTTGATATCTGGCATTTTGATGCCAAATTCAGAATAGATATAGTCACTAAATGCTTTAAAGTCTTCTTTTGATAGTTCGGCTTTAAAACATTCAAGTTCTGTTTTCCCTATTTCTGCTTTTTCGCCCATGTTTGTATTGTTCTATGGTCGGGAGTTGTTATGATTTGCTTCCTGTTATTTTCATAAGCGAGATTACTTCACTGTCGTTAAATACTTTGTCAGCATCGATAAACATAATGAAGTCATCTTCTACCTTGGCTGCAAATTGTACGTATCCTGGCTTGTAGTTAGTTTCAATATATTGACGTGAGGCTTCTTCTATTTCAACTACTTCAGTTACTGCATCAACAGTAAGAGCGACGTTGAAGTCTTTATCTGCCCCTTTCACTGATATTATTATGCAACAAGTTTGATCTGTTATCGCTACTGGATCAAGACCAAACTTTAGACCTGTATCAATGAGTGGAACAATTTCACCTCGATGGTCGATAAGTCCCTTCATAAATGGCAGTTGTGATGATTGCGACTTAGGATCAACATATTCAACTATCTCAACAATGCTTTCTACTGAAATGCCGAAATGGTTGCTGCCTACATTGAAGGTTAAGTATGTGTTTTTTATCTCGTCCATATCATTCCTCTACTACTTTTGCCAACTCATCGAGGTTGACCATATATATGAATTTGTCGCCTACGTGCAAGGTGGCGTTTAGTGCTCGTTGTACGAGGTTTGTTACCTCTATAACTACGTCTTGTTGTTTTTGTTGTTCGGTGTAATCAAAAACTTCGTCGACTTCATCAACTTTGAATCCGATATAACTTTCTGTTGTCCCATCTATTGAAACTACTACTATAGATGTTTCGGGCAGATTTTCGTCGGTTGGTAAACCAAGCATTGCTCTAAAATCAACTACGGGTATCATGTTACCATGGTTGTTGATTACACCTATGATATAGTCTTTCGACAATGGCACTTTTGTAGGCTGCGTCATCTCTAATATGTGACGTATTTTGGTTGTTTCAAATCCAAAATATTCTCCGCCAACTTTAAATGAGGTAACCGACTCTGCTGATGTTTCTATTGTTTCTTCCATTGTCTTAGGCCTCCTTATTTTGTTCTTTTATATCTTTTCTGTATCGTTGCTGTGCATGATAAGTAATCAGTCGGGTCGGATCAATAACAAGCGACAATGAGCCGTCACCCATTACTGATGCACCAGAAATCATATCTACTTTGCGCAAGAACTTGCCCAATGGTTTTACAACTATTTGGAACTCACCTACTATCTGATCTACTACTATACCTACTCTCTTTTCACCCGAACGTACCATTATTATTTTTGCGGTGTCCATAAGTGTATCCATTGAGTAGAATAGGGCGTTGAGCTCTATATAAGCTATCTGTTCATTATCGTAGACGAATACATTGCCTACACCATTGTTTTTAAATTCGACCTCTTTGGGTGACAATATTTTCTCTATGTTCGACAATGGGAAAATGAACTGTTCGCCATTTACTTTGGTTAATAATCCATCAATTATTGAAAGTGTTAATGGCAAATCAAGTGTAAATGTTGTGCCTTTGTCAACTTCAGAATCAATGGTTACTTCTCCTCGTATCTCAGCTATTTTACTCTTCACCACATCCATGCCGACACCTCGTCCCGACACGTCGCTCACTTTCTCGGCTGTTGAGAAGCCGCTCGCAAAGATAAGGTTTAGTGTCTCTTTCTTTGTGAGTTTTGCATTTGGGCTTACCAAGCCTTTCTCTACGGCCTTTTTAAATATCTTATCGGGATCCATACCTTTGCCATCATCTGACAATTGTATGATAACCGATGAACCCGAATAGAACGCTTTCAATTTAATTGTTCCTTTTGGATCTTTTCCTTTGGCAATTCGCTCTTCGGGTAATTCGATACCATGGTCGCCTGAGTTTCTGATCATGTGCATAAGTGGGTCGGTAAGGTGCTCGATAATATTTTTATCGAGTTCTATTTCGCCACCTTCAACTATAAATTCAAGTTGCTTGTGCAAGTTATTCGACAAATCGCGAACCAAACGCTGAAAACGCACAAGTTCACCTCCAAGTGGTATCAAACTGAGTGAGAAGGCGTTTTCACGCAACGTACGTGTGGTTTTTTCCATTTGCTCAGCTATAGCTGATAGCGATGGCAAACCTTGTCGCTCAGCTACTAGGTTGAGTTGTGCTTGCATTGTTACAAGTTCACTAACAGCATTGACTAGTTCGTCAATTTTCGACGAGGCCACACGCATTGTTGCTATCTTAGCTTCGTCTTTTTTTGCTGCTTGTACGTTGTTGTCCTTCTTGTCTGTTGTTTGTGTTGTGGTATCGGTAGTGGTGGTAGCTTGTGATGCCTCTGGTGTAACTTCGGTCTTGACTTCTTGCTTAAACTGTTCAAAGTCAGATGCTGTAAGATACTTACCACTCTCTGCGGCTTTTTGAAGCAACTCATCTATTTTACCATCACAACCTGTCACAATGTAATCGCCTGCAGGCAATTCTGCTATATCAACTTTACACTCATCTTCGATGAAGATAAAATTATCTTTGATGTCGTTGATAGCGTCTTGCTCTGTATGCAACAACACTTGCCAATTGATACGCATAGCTAGTGGTTTGAACTGCGTAAATGCTTCTACCTTATTGGTAAAAGCCACAGTCTTCCATTCGCCTAATGCGGTAAGGTCGTCAACAGTGTAGAGTGGGTTTGTACCATTTTCGAGCAAAGCCTCCATTGGTTCTATCGTAACAAGATAGTTCTTCGGACCGTTTTGCGATGCTTCTGCTTCACGCTTGGCTTTTTCTTCTGCCTCACGTTCTGCACGACCTTTAGTTAAAGTTGTACCTTCGGGGAAGTGCTTGGTTATTCGACCAATGAATTCATTGAGTTGAGCTATGTCATCGGGGTTGGTAAGTTTACCTTCACCTATGTCAAGCAATTTTTTGATGTAGTCGAGCGACTCAAATGAGAGGTCTACTATATCTTTAGTAACAGCCAACTTATCATTTCTGATAAGATCGTAAATGGTTTCAAAATTATGTGTGAATCGGCTTAGGTCTTCAAAGCCAAACATCATGCCACTACCTTTGATGGTATGCATGCTGCGGAATATGCGTTGGATTAGTTCTGGATCATAGTTATCCATATTCCTCTCCAACTCGAAGAGATTCTCTTCAAGCATTTCCACATTATCAAGTGCTTCCTCAACAAATTTCTGCTGAAATTGATCCATAGTCGTTCACTCCTTTATCTGAAACCTTTATCTTCCTTCGTTCTCGGCTGTATTTTTTTTGTTATCCTTTTTATCTAACCACTTTAGCTATTGCACTAAGCAATTTTGCAGGTACGAATGGTTTGATAATCCAACCTGTAGCACCAGCTTCTTTCGCTTCCATTTTTTTCTCTGTCTGCGATTCAGTGGTGAGGAAGAGGATAGGAATATGCTTGTATGAATCCATTTCACGAATCTTTCGAATTAGACCTAATCCGTCAAGGTTAGGCATGTGAAGGTCGGTGATAACAATGTCAATTGTGCGACCATCAAGGAACTTGAGCGCATCTTCACCATCAACGCCTACCAACACTTCGTAGCCTTCATTCTGAAGGGTGAAATTCACGACTTCGCGAATACTCTCCGAGTCGTCAACTATAAGAACAGTCTTTGCCATATTAGTTCAGTTATTTTTTTCTTTGTTGTTTTTATTCTTTTCAATAATTAAGCTCTCTTTCGAGACCTGCTTTTGCCATTAGCTGTTTAAGGTCGTCTTTTAGTTCTGACTTGACATGAAATTCACTTCCTTTTTCTTTCCATAGTCGTTTGGCAGCTATTACCATTTGAACAAACGTAATATCGAGGTTTTCTGGGTTGTCTATTACGAATGTCACTGGTTGCTCGGGTGTTATCAACTCTTGCATCTCTTCATAAATCTTTTCTATGTGATTTATGATCAGATTACCACCAAATGTTACAGTCATTGTGCCTTGTTTGTCGGCCGCTGTTATTGAATAAGGATTGCTCATTATCTAAGTCTCCTATTTATTGTCAGAACTTTTCGTAGTTGTCAATGTCGTACTCTTTCGAAGAGATGTTGCCCAAATTGATTGTTGCACCTTTAGGACTTGCATGTTCTTCGTTGCGTTTTGGCATTTCAACTTTTATGTTAGCTTTTTCTTCTGGTTCGGTTTCGCTTTTCACTTCTACTCGTACATGATTTGTGTTAGCTTGCTCTGCAGCAGCTACAGATGCTTCATCGAGTTTGAAGAAACTTACTACCGACTTGAGGCTTGCAGCAAGGTCGTTGAGTTGTACTGAGTTGTTAGTAAGTTCGTCAGCAGCCGATGCATTCTCTTGTGTGATGACATTGAGGTTCTGCATAGCCATATTTATCTGCTCAGCACCTGTTTTTTGTTCTACCGATGCTGCCGATATTTCTTTGATGAGTACGGTTGTCTTTTCCATCTCTGGCACGAGTGCCTTTGCCTTGTCACCTGCAAGTTGTGATACTTTCATACCCTTACCTACGAGGCTCAATATTTCGTTGGCTGCTTGCTTGCTTCGTTCTGCAAGTTTTCTAACTTCGGCTGCTACAACAGCAAAACCTCGACCATGTTCGCCTGCACGCACTGCCTCTACGGCTGCATTGAGGGCTAATATGTTGGTTTGGAATGCAATATCACTGATAATGGTTATCTTTTGTGATATTTGACTCATTGCTTCGGCAGCTTCTGCTGAATACTGACTTGAGAGTGTTACATTTTCTACTGTTGCCGATGTTATCTTTTCTGTTGCAAGAGCGTTCTCTGTGTTTTGATCGATGTTAGCAACCATCTCTTCAATTGCTGTCGACACCTCTTCGGCACTTGCTGCTTGCTCTGATGCGCCCTTATTAAGTTTGAGTGCGTTACCCTTACCATTTTCACCTGCATCAACGAGTTCGTTAGCATTATGTTCGATGCTTATTACTATGTTGCGCAAGTTACCTACCATCTCTGAAAGGGCTTTGCCTAACTGACCTATTTCGTCGTTGCTATTAATATTAAATTCTGCTGTAAGGTCACCATTACCTATGCGCTCTGCAAAGGCCACACCTTTTTTCAGTGGTGCTACTATCGATTGGTAGAGTATATAGCCTACGAAGACCGACATACCCATCACAATAAGACTGAAAATGATAACGAAAATGAGCTGTATTGTCGACCATACACTTATGCTTGAAGCTATATCATCGCATTTTACATTACAGATGTCGGTTAATGATTTCATTAGTGTATTGAGTTCGCCCTCTGCAATAACAATATCACCATCGCTCTGAACCAACATTTCTGATTCCATCATGGCCATAACATCATCGTAACTTTCAAATGTAGAGAGGTTACTCATAACCGATTTCTGCAATTCGAAGAATTCATTGACTTTTGTTTCTACTTGCGCCAATGTGCTAACAAAAGTTGAATCCCAATCTGTTGTTCGCTCTTTTGCTTCGTTATATACTGCGAAAAAGTCGGTATCAATTATCGATTTGAGTTTCTGCTTATCGGGCGAGTCTGGTTGTTTGTCGACATAAACCCAGCTGACAGTGAGTCGTTTCGATTCTGTCAGCAATTCTTGCATCTTCTCCAAGTTCTCTTTCACTGGTATGTATTCCTCAGCTTCAGTGCTTTGCTGATAGCGGGTAAAAATGTGGATAGCCACTGTGAAAATGGCGTTTAATAAAATAAAACCACATATTACTCCAAAGCCACTTAGCAGTTTTTTAGCTATGGAGGTGTCGCCCGACATGAGCTGTTCAATAAATCTCCACTTTTTTAAGTTGCCTAAGTTTACCATGTTGTTATCGTATTTTTATTTTTTCTACAAGTTTATAGCGGCTGTCATCTGTTCAAGTTTCGAACTAAACTGAATTCCTGCATATGATGCATTCTTTTTGCATAGTTCAAACTTTAACTTTTCATCTCTCACAACAAAGTTGATCATTGAACCACTGTTTGTTGCGCCTTCCTGTTCTGTAATTATTAGCGAGCCTTTACCTACTTTTCCTAATATTACATTAGCCGAGCGACTAAAACTCACAGAACTGGAACAATAAATAACTTGGCAGTCAACCACCTCATCAACATTCTTAAACTCTTTGACGACAACCTCTTGAAATCCAAACTTCTTACCAGCCGACTGGGCTCTCAGATGATTGGCAAGGTCTTTATCGCGAATTACACCGATGACAAAATCGCCTTGACGTGCCTCGTCTGTCCAACCAATATATCTTATAAAATTCAACGTAAGCATTGCCTTTGCTTTCGTTACTTGAGCTCCAGCCATAAATGGCAAGAGCATGATAGCTAACACAACTAATAACCTTTTCATTTTGACAGTCTCTTTTTCCGTTTTTAATTTTTGTATATTTATCAACGTATATCATACGCACTGACATTTCGCTAATAAAATCCAAAAATATTTAATATGCTTTCAATCCCCAAATTAAAATTAAAGTTTTTTTAATTATGTGAATATTAACATAAAATCCGTTCTGCGGAGACTATGTCATTAACTATCTGATTCTCCAATTCTTCAAGCATCGAAAACCGCTTCTCGGCTCGTATACGAGAAAAAAAGTAAATTGTCATTGTTCTACCATATATTTTTGCTGAAAAATTGATAATATGTGCTTCAACGCGGTGCTCTGTGCCTCCTACAGTGGGTCTTACGCCTATGTCAATAACTGCAGGACGCATCACTCCGTCAAAGTCTATCATTGCAGCATATACGCCGTCGGCAGGTATCAGTTTGTATGTTTCATTTACTTTAAGATTTGCTGTGGGAAATCCTATTTTATGACCTATTCCATCACCATGTACCACTGTACCTGTAAGTGCATATTGCCTACCAAGCATTTGAGCTGCTACGTCAACATTGCCATTAACGATATAATCTCTTATGGCTGATGAACTACATACTCCATTTTCACTATCAATATATTGTTCTCCTGTGCTACACGCTAACCCCTCACTTTCACATATTTGTCGTTGTTCTTCGGGGGTACTTTTACCTGCTCCAAAATGATGGTTGTAACCCATATGCAGATGCTGAGCATTGAGTTTACCTTTGAGTATCTCTCTAATGAATCGCACTTGACTGAGTTGCGACACTCGTTTGTTGAATTCCATTATGATTAGGTGATCAACACCTAATGCTTCTATTGCTTTGGCCTTTTCATCGAGTGTAGATAGAAGTTGCACATAGGCATGGTTGCTAAGCACCATTTTAGGGTGTGGCCATAGCGTTACGACTACTGATTGTAATCTCTTTCGGTGAGCTATTTCGATTAGTTCACCTATTAGTTTTTGATGACCTTTGTGTACGCCATCAAACATACCAACGGTGACTGCGCACTCTCCGATATGTATGTCGGATATTCCTCTGTGTATTTGCAATGTTGTAGTCCTTTGTTTCCGTTTGCAAAGTTAATGAAAATCTGTTAGTACAAACATGCGCACATAACCGCAGCAGAACACTCTGTTGTTAAATGAGTGCTCTGCCGCAGTTTTTCTCAAAAGGAATTCTGATTCTGGAAAGGGCTTTTTCTTTCACACCCCAAAGATATATATTAAAAATTAATAACTGCAAAAAATAGTTAATTTTCTGCGCAGATAATATAAATTTCTTTGGTATAGGATACAAAACTTCTACTGACCCACAACTTCGGCTTCTTTTTCTTCTTCTTTTACCCCTAATTTATTTATGTAGTATGTATATCTCTTACCCCATGCCGATTGATAAATATCTTTTGAATCGGCTGTTGGCAGATAAACATATCGTATGTCGGTATTGAGAAATGCATATCGCTCGAGTAGGGGAGGTTCGGGCGGACGAGCTACTATGGTACTAAGTGCTCTACAACCATCGAAACTATGTGGACCAATGCTTGTCACTCCTTCATGCAGCCGCAATGTTTTAAGCGATGTCATTCCCATACAAACATAGGGTGGTATAATGTTTATTGTATCAGGAATATTTATCTCGGTTATAAGTGTATTGTTGATATATAATCGACCAGCATATTTGAGTGGATTAGAGTTTTCGCTCTGAAAATCAATAACAAACCAATCGTTGACACTGCCTGCGTAATTGACTTTGCGTAAGCCTTTACATTGATAGAATGCGCTCTTTTCTATAGTTGTTACTTTTTGTCCTAAATTGATGCTTTTTAGACAATAGCATCCACTAAACGCACTTATGCTTATTGTGGTAACATTGGGTAGCGATACTGAATCGAGTTTGACACACCAATAAAACGATTCACGTCCAACATTCTCAATACTCGATGGTAAACAAACTGTTGTCAGTTCTCTAAATCCTTTGAATGCGTTATCACCAATAGTTGTAACGCCCTCATCAATAATTACTTGTGTTACTATTTTATTAAAGTTATACCAAGGTATAAGATGCTCCATATCATCTTCTATCATACCTTTTCTTTTGGCTTTGGCCTTTGCTCTTAGTTTCTTCTTGCGCAGTTTTGCTTTCTGACGTTCGGTAAGCGACTCTACGTTTTCTATTTCATCTTCACTTGGTCCCATATATCGGGTAGTGAAGTTTGTCATCGGACCATTGCCGCTAATGTGAATAGTATTTCCTTCGAGTTTCCAAGTAAGATTCTCGCCACATGTGCCCGATGTTTCGTTGTCGTCTTGTGCTTGCACTATTTGTCCGACCACCATTAGACATAAGATGGCTATGAATAATTTCATCTGTTTTTGTTTTTAATCATAATTGCAGAGCCATACATATCGGGCAGCCAAAGAAAATTTTCGGCTACGTTAGCTTCAAATCGATCTGTTGCAGAGCGTACACTATCCCAGTTGTGGTTATAATCATGCAACAATATTATGCCACCTTCTGACAAGAGTGGATATACATGATTAAGTGCTGCTGTGAGTTCATCGTAATCAACAGTATCAATACTAACAAATGCCAATTGATGAGACAACTTAGTAATTTCTTCGCCAATATTGCCTTGTAATATTTCAACATTGGTAGCACCTATTTTACTGAGCATCGACTCTTTATCTGGGCTCTTTATTTTTATCTCTTGCTTACTTATCTCACCCTGACAGTTTTCTTTCACAACTTCTATGGTGCGACTTTGAAAAGAATCAACAACAATGAGACGGCGCTCTGGGCTATGCCTATTGGCAACTATAGCTGTCGATTCATCTTCAGTACCTATTATGGCTATGTCTCCTTTAATGTGATTGGTATCGATTTGCTCAAGAGCGAACCATTGAGCATAGAATCTGTTTTTGTCGGCTACAGAACGTTCCACAGCTTCAATGTCGGTGTGCAGTTGCTTGCGTTTGCGCATTTCGAGCCATAACCATGGTTTGAACACTTTATAGTTCCAACCACTCCAAAAATAGCTAAGCGCTAACCATGCTATAATATTGATTATTATAATATTACCAATAGCTATCCACGACATATATGTACTCTTTCTCTTTTAATACTCGCAAAAGTAATGAACAAATGCTGTTTATGCAAAATGCCTTATATGATACACTCTGCATCCGTCAACATTGATAATGTTGGCTTGCTCCATATTAATATTGGGTGCTTTAATTCCACATCCTAACATTGTTGAACCACAATAGATATGAGCCTCATCCCACATATCGTCGTCAATAAACATTTGCAATGTTTTCCGACCACCTTCAATTATCACTGATTGCAATCCATGGGCATACATTTCACTAAGTATGCTATGTGTGCTTTGATTGCCTACTATTATATTTACACCGCCACCATCAGTTAGCACTTTGGATGTTGATGGTAAATTACCACTTTGACTTAACACAAATCTGGTTGGGTTTTTGCCAGTCCAATAACGAGTTGTTAAGCTCGGATTGTCGCGACGAATGGTTTCAGCACCAACCATTATGGCTTGTTCTTCGGCACGTTGCTTATGCACAAGCCTACGACAAGCATCGTTGCTCAACCACGGGAATGGCTCAGATGACGAACGATTGGTGTCAATGTACCCATCGGCTGATTGTGCCCATTTGAGTATTACATAGGGGCGTTTCTTCTCATGAAAAGTAAAAAAACGTCTATTTAGTTCGCGACACTCTTTTTCGAGTACTCCTACTGTTACCTCAATGCCAGCTTCACGCAACATGGCTATGCCACGTCCTGCTACTTCTGAAAACGAATCGATACACCCAACAACGACACGCGGAATGTGCATATCGATAATGAGCTTAGCACAAGGTGGTGTTTTCCCATAGTGTGAACATGGTTCGAGACTTACATAAATAGTGCTTTGTTTCAACATAGCTTTATTGGCTACGCTATTTACTGCGTTTACCTCTGCATGACCTGTTCCTGCTTTTATATGATAGCCTTCGCCTATTATTGTGCCATTACAAACAATAACAGCTCCAACCATAGGATTAGGGTAGGTTAGACCAGCTCCACACTGTGCAAGAGCAATGGCTCGCTGCATATACACTTCATCTGTTGTCATCTCTCTGTTTCTACTTTTGACACAAAGTTAATCAAAGATTAAAGGCAGAAACTAAAAAACTATGCTTTTTGTATCTTTGCAAACTAATATTATCACTTATGTTTTTATGTTTTCAATAGGTGTTGTTATTTCTACCTACAATAACCCTTGCTGGCTTGAAAAGACACTATGGGGTTATGTCTATCAGACACATAAACCTGATGAAATTATCATAGCCGACGATGGTTCGACCAATGAGACAAAAATTGTTATCGATTCGTTTCGTAATCAATTGCCTATCAAACATGTTTGGCATGAGGATAATGGTTTTCAGAAATCGCAAATACTTAACAAAGCTTTGCTTGTTGCCACTGCCGATTACCTCATCTTCACCGATCAAGATTGCATACCACACAAGACTTTTGTGGCCACACATTATACCAATGCACGCAAAGGCCATTACATATCGGGCGGAAAGATTAATCTGACAGCAAAAATAAGCAAAGCTATTACGATTGACGACATAGTAAGTGAACGCATTTTTTCTATATCGTGGTTGATAAAAAAGAAACAACCACTATCGTTTAAACTAACCAAACTGCTCAACAACAGAGTATCATATTTACTCAATCGTATCACACCAACAAAACCTACTTGGAACGGTTGTAACTCATCGGGGTGGCGCACTGACTTGCTTGAAATCAATGGTTTTAACGAAGATATGCACTATGGAGGACAAGATTGCGAATTTGGCGAACGCCTTTTAAACATGGGCATCAAACCTATACAACTCAGATATTTGGTTATTGTTGTCCACCTATATCATGATCGGCCATACAAAACCACCGAGTCGATCGAAGCAAACATAAAAATAAGAAAAACATCGCGCACAAACAGAGTAATTAAAACACCATGTGGCATTAGCCAAAATAAAGAGTTGTACAAAACAATAATATACTAAATATCAACTTGTTATTATGACACATAGAGATATTAATGTTCTGATTATCAGCGGTGGAACTACAGGTAGTAACGACTTTAGACAATTACCCAACAATATATCTATAATAGAAAGTAAGGAACTGACATATCACTTTTTTTTCAACCATATTGACACTGACCCCGACATTGTTGTGGTGCGCAATAAATATATCAAAAAGAAACTAACGTTCAATGTTGCCAAACAAAACACCATCTTGATGCTAAGTGAACCACTGTCGGTGGTGCAATTCCCACAATCGTATTGCAATCAATTTGGAATGCTCTATTCGTGCCAATCACAACTAATGCATCACAATGTTGTTTACGGTCCGGCACTAATTCCTTGGTTTGTAGGAACTTCTGACCCAACACATTATTCGTACAACTACTTCAAACAATCGCCATTACCAAAAAAAAGCAAACTCATATCGGTAATTACTAGCAATAAAGCTTTTACACGAGGTCATCAAAATCGTCTCGACTTCGTTATGAAACTCAAACAACATTTTGGAGATAGAATTGACATCTATGGTAGAGGATTTAATTCGTTCAACGACAAATGGGATGTACTCAAAGATTATAAATATCATATTGCCATAGAAAACACATCAGACAATTATTATTGGACAGAGAAACTATCGGATTGCTATTTAAGCGGTTGTTTTCCTATATATTATGGTTGCAAAAACATCAACGACTATTTCCCAGATGAATCGCTAACCGCAATTGACATAACAGAGCCAGACGCTGCCATCGCTACCATTGAACACATTTTAAAAACTGATAACTACGAGCAGAGAGTGCCTTACATTGAACAAGCTAAAAATCTTGTACTCGACAAGTACAATATGTTTTCAATCATAGCCAATTGCTGCAACAAACTTGATACCACAATTCCACGCACAACTACTACACTACGTCCAGCCATCACAGCCCTCAATGCACACAATTTGTATAGTTATATCATTGAACGTAACATACTTAGCATACGCAATTTTTTTATGAAAATAATGGGTCTTCGCAATTTATAATAACAATATTTAATAATAACCCGTAACAGAGGATATTGCTAACTTAATTCACTAACTAACCATTATTATCAAACAACAATATTTTTTATCTATTTAGGTATTTACCAAATACCATTATGTTCTGTTATATCATTAACGGATTCTGATGAAATAACAGGATAATCCCATAAATTAAAAATAAAAAGAATTCTAAAAACTAAATGCTATGAAGAAATTATTACAAATGCTCGGTATGCTAATGCTTGGCACAGCAATTATGTTCACCGCTTGTGATGATGATGACGACGATAACAATGACAACAGTGGTAGCCAAACAGTTCTCTCTGGTCACACTTTTACCAGCACAGATAGCGACTACTTCGCATTCGACAAATCTGGCAATGGTGTTAAATATTCTGACGGAGAAAGCGGCATCTTACATAGTGGCACATACACTATGACCGAAAATGCAGTAAATATTACACTATTAGGACAACCTATTAAGGGAACATACGATCCAGAAACAGAGACACTAAGTATATGGGGTAGTACTTATTTTAAAGAAGGCGCATCAATTATTTCAATTGAGGATGATGCACCAGAATATCTCAAAGAGGTTGCCGAAGATTTCTATTTGGATAATGAGACACCAAAAGCTATGTATAGTGGTGTTGTTAGCGAAACCATTGACGGTGTCCAGTATAACTTTGATTGCACACTAGCTTTGTTCTTTGATGGTTCTGCCATACTTGCAATGGAAAAGAGTAATTCAGGTACACCAATAGAAGTTATTGGTTATTACTCATACGAGTATTCAAAAGATGGTTCGATATATACATTAGGAGCCGATGGAAAAACATATAGCAAACCATCAGAAGGTTCTGTCTTCGACCGAACTATTGATGATGGTTGTGTACAATATAAGATTACTATTAGCGACAACAAAATTGTTGCAATATCAGAATAACAGAGGTTTTGAATTATGAAAAAATCCAGTCAGTTACTTCGCATCTGACTGGATTTTTCTTTTTGATTATAAACCTATTATTATCGATGATGACGTTTTATGAGTGGTATTTTTGCTCCTGCATGTATACCAAAAGAACGCAATCGAGCTTTTTCACTAATATCAGACGAAAGAACACCATTATACGACTTAGCATTACCAAGTTCATTTCCGTTTTTGCTAAAACTACTCAATCCTAAATTTCCGAAAACACCATAAAACACCTCCACATTTCTTATTTTCTGCACAATGTTAGCATCAGTATAAATACCAGCACTAAAATGCTTCGTGTCGTTGTTTCCTGATGGGTGCGATGGATTGACATAATAGTCGTGCTGTTCCATGTCTGGATTGATTTGTAAACCAAGTTCTTCTATTTCACCAGTCATTTCACGTGAACCCTCTTTTACCGAATATTTGGTTTTTATCGGGATATTAAATTTTATGCCTGCACCACAAAAAAAAGTCATATTGTAATGAATAGGCAATCGGAAGAGAGCACCTATTGGTATCTCTATGGCAATGTTTTTTTGTTTCTCTTCCCAATTTTCAAATTTGATATAATACTTGCTAGTATAGTCCTTATCTTCACCAGGAATAATAACTGTAGTGGTATATGTAGTATCGAGCGAAGTAGAGGCTTGTGTTATGGCAAAACCAACACCACCATTCACACCCCACATTGAGTTGAAAAAGCGCTGATATTCGGCAGTAAACAAACCGCCTCCACCTGTTTTGCGGCTACCCATATCAAGGTCGTATTTTATGGTACTAATACCACCTCCTGCACTTAAACTCAGATACTGATGCCCCATACCTGGACGCACATCTTGTATGAATACCGACGAAGATAAACTTTTTGTCTTCTTATGTTGCTGCGACATTGATGGCAACGCTACTACAAGAGTTACCATCAGAATCAGATATTTTAGTTTCATCATCTTTTCTCGTTTTTCACAAATAACAACTCTGTTTATTTCACTGTAATCTTCGATGTAGTTGTTGGAACATTATCAACATTCAACTGCACAAGATATAGACCTTGTGGAAGATTAACTGAGATAACATTATTAACTGCCGACACTTTGAGTGTTTCGACACGTTTACCCATAACATCATATATCACTACATCGCTATTTCCATCGACCAAACCATTCACTTTGATTGTGGCACGACGTGTTGCACCATAGGCTTGCATTGATATGGTTGATTGACCTTCGTAAGTCTTTGGACCAATGGTTGCAGAACCATTAACAATGCAATAATATGTGCCGTCGATACCATCTGGGTCGTTGTAATACTGACTTGTTGCTCCCTCGATAAGCTTACCATTCTTGTACCATTGATAAGATGTGAAGTGACCTGAACTATTGTCGATAGTAAGCACATCGTTCCAAAGTCGAATGATAAATGAATCTTCGTATTTATCGGCTTCGTTGATTACAAACTCATATTGCTTATCTTCCGATGTTCCATCTGTCCATTCGTAATTTGTCTTGTCAGCAAGAGATACTTCAACAGTGTAGCTACCTACTTCGGTTTGCACATTTCCACTAACTGTGTACTTACTACTTTCGGCTATTCGATATATAATTTGATGAGTAGTATAGTAGTAAGTTGTTGTGTCCTTTGCCGGAATAGATACTTTTGCTTTGTCAAGTATCATAACGATAATTTTGTCATCAGTTGTTCCATCTTCCCAAGTTGAATTCACTTTGTCGTTAAGAGAAATAACAACTTCGTAAGTACCAGCATCGGTATGCTTTCCATTTTCAATAGTGTAGTGTTCACTTTCGGGTATGTCGATGGTTTGTTCTTCGCCATTATACTCATAATGAGTATGAGTTGTATTTGGTTCGGCAACTTTGATAGCCTCTGTAGAATGAATGACAAATGTGTAGTTAAGACTGCTCATATAGCCATTGCTCCAAATGTAGTTTGGCGATTTGAGTGTAATAACTACAGTATATACACCAGGTAATGTTTGCACATTATTAGTTACTTCGTAGTATTCACTTGGAGCTATGAAATATGTCTTTGGTGTACCATCGTAGATAAACTCAGTGTTGTCTGGGTCAGGAACTTGAACAACATATTGATCTTCATGAAAATCAATAAACTCATATGTTTTATCTTCTGTTGTGCCATCGGTCCATTCGGTATTAATAGGATCAGTAAGAGTGACAACAGCAATATACTTATATTCATCAACAGATGATATATAGCCATAGTGCGTATAATATTCATTGTCTTCGAACAAATAAGTGTGTTTATCGTTGTCGTATATAAAGTCACTCTTAGCTGGTATCTCTACTTGCGCTTTCTTTATTACCATTGTGTATACCTTATCGGTAGTTGTACCATCGGCCCATTCGTAATTGTTGGTGTCGACAAGTGAGACAGTAACACTATATGTTCCTACATCGGTATGCGAAGCATTACTAATGGCATAAAGTTCATTGATAGCTATTGAGTAAGTCTTCTCAGTGCCATCGTATACGTATGTATTGCTGCTAGCAGTTGGTATGTCAACCACAGCCTTAGCTATTGTTACGTTAAGTGATGGCATATCGAGATCATCGTGATTGGCATCGCCAAATAGTTTTACATAGACTATATAATCGCCAGCATTGATTGCAGCAGGTATCGTTGTTGACCATTCGGCTGTTTCTGATAAACGATATTTTATAATACCATCGGCTGACGAACCGGCTACAATGAGTTCTTGCAAATTACCATTGTAAACAAGCTGACGTGCTGTAGGATTAACAGCTGTCGATTGCTCACTCACAATAGTTGCTGTGACATACTTAATATCTGTACCATTGTAGTTATCGTTGCCTTCAACATAATAATATACTGTGTATGAACCAACTTCAGTAGCCATTGGTATATTGGTCGACCACGATATAGCATCGAGACTATAATATATAGTACCACCCATTGCTATGCCTGCATCGGTAAGTAGCAACTGATTTTCACCATTGTAAACAACAACTGCTGCTACTGGTTCTGTACAAGTGGCTTGAGCCTTACTTATTGTTACATTGATAGTAGCTTCATCTGTACTATAATGATCGGCATCGCCTTTAACATAGTAATATACCACATAATCGCCAGCTTCAATACCTGTAGGAATTGTTGTTAACCATTGTTCGGTACTGCTCAAACGATAATATAGTGTTCCTCCATTAGCAAATCCTGCAGTAACCAACTCCTGTTTTTCACCATTGTATGTAAGTTGATTGGCAATAGGCGAAACAACAGTCAAACCTTCAGGTGTGATGTTGAACGATGTTGATGCCTCTGCTGCATTATAGTTGGCTGTTGCTGCTACTGTTGCTTTTACATAGTAAGTTCCAACATTAGCGGGTACACCGCCATTT
>JBGUYH010000113.1:0-11875 GCA_045118595.1 Bacteroidales bacterium
TCCTACCATTGGGTTGTTACCGATTCCGAGGAATCCCATCATCTCAACGTGTGCAGGTACTGATGAAGAACCAGCGAACTGTGCATCAGAGTGCATACGACCGAGTGTATCAGTCATACCGTAAGATGCAGGACCTGCTGCCATGTTATCTGGGTGAAGTGTACGACCTGTACCACCACCTGATGCTACTGAGAAGTATGGTTTGCCAGCCAAGATACGTTCCTTCTTGTAAGTGCCAGCTACTGGGTGTTGGAAACGAGTTGGGTTGGTTGAGTTACCTGTAATCGATACGTCAACATTCTCTTTCCAAAGAATAGCAACACCTTCGCGAACGTCATCAGCGCCATAGCAGTTAACTTTTGCACGAGGACCATCAGAGTAAGCTTTAGTTTTAACAACTTCGAGCTTGCCAGTGAAGTAGTCGAACTTAGTTTGTACGTATGTAAAGCCATTGATACGTGAGATGATCATTGCAGCGTCTTTTCCAAGACCATTCAAGATGCAACGCAAAGGTTTTTTACGTACTTTGTTTGCCATTTCGGCAATTTTGATAGCACCTTCTGCAGCTGCAAATGATTCGTGACCAGCGAGGAATGCAAAGCACTCAGTCTCTTCGCGGAGCAAACGAGCAGCAAGGTTACCATGTCCGAGACCAACTTTACGGTCGTCAGCAACTGAACCTGGAATACAGAATGCTTGCAAACCGATACCGATAGCTTCTGCAGCATCAGCAGCGTTTTTGCAGCCCTTCTTCAATGCAATAGCAGAACCTACAACGTAAGCCCATTTTGCATTTTCGAAGCATATCATCTGTGTCTCTTCACAAGTTTTGTATGGGTCGAGACCAGCTTTTTCGCATATTTCGTTAGCCTCTTCAATAGAGGAAATGCCGTTTTCTTTAAGCGCAGCGTTGATCTGTGCTATGCGGCGGTCCTGTGACTCGAATTTAACTTCTCTTATTGCCATAGTATATTTCCTCCTTATTCTTTACGTGGGTCGATTGATTTAACTGCACCTTGTTCAGGTTTTGTGCGGCCATAGGTACCAGTTACGCTCTTGAGAGCTTCATTGGCATCTTTGCCTTTCTTAACAGCGTCCATGAATTTGCCCATGTGAACGAATTCGTATCCGCACACTTCGTTGTCTTCATCGAGGAACATCTTTGTGATGTAGCCTTCGGTGAGTTGGAGATAACGTACGCCCTTAGCTTTTGTGCCATAAAGTGTACCGCACTGTGAAACGAGACCCTTACCAAGGTCTTCGAGACCAGAGCCAATGATTAGGCCACCTTCTGAGAAGGCTGATTGTGAACGACCATAAACTATCTGAAGGAAAAGTTCACGCATTGCTGTGTTGATAGCGTCGCACACTAGGTCGGTGTTAAGTGCTTCGAGGATTGTCTTGCCCTGAAGAATTTCGCAAGCCATTGCAGCTGAGTGGGTCATACCTGAGCAACCGATGGTCTCAACAAGTGCTTCTTCGATGATGCCGTCCTTGATATTGAGTGAAAGCTTGCAAGCTCCTTGTTGTGGAGCGCACCAGCCCACACCGTGTGTCATGCCTGAGATGTCTTTAATCTCTTTTGCCTGAACCCACTTTCCTTCTTCAGGAATTGGAGCAGGACCATGGTTCGGGCCTTTGGCTACCAAACACATGTTCTGAACTTCGTGTGAATAAACCATATCGTCTAAAATTGATTGTTATCTGTGCTGTTTTTAGCAACTGCAAAATTAAATATTCTTAAGTCATGTTGCAACGTGACTTGTTGATGTATAGGTAATTTGTTGTCGTTCCAAATAAGAGCTATTCATCGTTAGTAGATATTTGTATTTTGTTAGTTGCTATTTTCTGTTATAAAAAAGCCTCACTGCGATAATAGCAGAGAGGCTTCGGTAGTGTTTATGGTAATTTAAATCCACTTCAAGAGTGGGAAATCTTGTTTGTGTGGCAAGAGTGCGTTGTTAGGGAATATGCGGATACCAAATCTGAATACGCCAGGGAAGTTGAGCGAGAGTCCAACGGTGTATGTTACCTTTGATCCTTCTCTTGACTTGATAGCGAATTGTTCAGAGTGAACCACTTTCATGTCATCGTCGGCACCGCTTGTAAATACAAGTTCCATACCGAGTTCGATGTCAGGATTCTTATTGTCGAGTACGATGGTGATATTGTATATGTCGCCAATGCCGAGTTCGTTGACTGCGATGTCGGGCATGTCTACACTAACAACTTCAATATCGTTCCAACTATCGCGCACTTTTTGCTTCCACGCAGCAAGGTCTTTAGCATTCTTATATGAGTCGGCTTTTAGTATTGAGGCACGTTTCTCTTGTGGAATGTAGAACTTGTTGAGGTAGTCAGTTATCATTCGCTTGGTTGTGAAATCAGGCGCAATATTGTTAATCGAGTTTTTGATGTACTGTACAAATTTAGTAGGAACATCGTTGTGTCGATCGTAATAGAGTGGTATGATTTCGCTTTCAAGCATGTGGTAGATGGTAGCTGCATCGAGTTCATCTTGGTACTTATTGTCGGCGTATGTTTGTTTGTCGGTAAGTGCCCAACCTGCACCTTCTTTATAGCCTTCGTACCACCAACCATCGAGTACTGAGAAGTTGAGCACGCCATTGAGTTCGGCTTTCTGTCCTGATGTACCAGAGGCTTCAAGTGGACGAGTAGGCATGTTCATCCAAATGTCGACACCACTTACAAGGCGACGAGCAAGTTCCATATCATAATTCTCGAGGAATATAATCTTACCGAGGAATTCTGGGCGATGCGATATTTCGACAATGTTCTTGATGAGCGCTTGTCCGCCACCATCAGCAGGGTGAGCTTTACCAGCGAAGATGAACTGAACTGGGCGTTCGGGGTCGTTGACGATTTTTTTCAGTCGCTCAAGGTCGGAGAAGAGTAGGTGTGCACGTTTGTATGTGGCAAAACGACGTGCGAAACCTATGGTGAGAGCATTGGGTTTTAGTCCCTCGAGTACTTCGAGAACGCGTGCAGGGTCGTCAGTTGTGTTCATACTGTTGACCTTGCGTTGTTTGATATACTCAAAAAGTTTCTTTTTCAATGCTTTACGAACAGTCCAAAGTGCTGAGTCATCAACATTTTGTATCTTCCGCCAATAGTCTTTGTTTGATACGTCTTTAAGTAGGTGAGTATCGAGGTGTTCTTCGTAGAAGCGTTGCATTTCGCTCGATGTCCAAGTGCCGTAGTGTACACCATTGGTTACGTAGTTAATGTGTAGTTCATCGGCAGTAAATCCTGGCCATAAGTGTTTGAACATATTCTTCGACACTTCGCCATGTAGCCAGCTTACACCGTTCATTTCTTGTGATGTTTTGGCGGCGAGTACACTCATTGAGAATTTGCCATCATCTTCACGTCCTAAATCGTAGAATTCATTCCATGATATGTTGAGCAATTCAGGTATGTGATATAGATATTTGCCCACAATTGACTCTTCAAATTTATCATGGCCAGCAGGCACAGGTGTGTGTGTGGTGAAGAGTGATGAGGCGCGAACTACTTCGAGTGCTTCTTTGAATGTTAGGCCTTTGTCGGTGAGGTTTATGAGGCGCTGCAAATTGAGCAGTGCTGCATGTCCCTCGTTGCAGTGATAGATGTCGCTTTCAATGTCGAGTGCGTCGAGTAAGCGCACGCCACCCATGCCAAGTACCATCTCTTGTTTCATTCGATTCTCCCAGTCGCCACCATAGAGTGCGTGTGTTATAGTGCGGTCTTCGGCGCTATTGAGAGCGTGATCTGAATCGAGCAGATAGAGAGGTACTCGACCTACACTTGCTTTCCAAACTTTGAGTTGTATTTGTCGCCCAGGTAGGTTGATTGGGATGTAAAGTAATTGTCCGTCGGCAGTACGTACTTCTTCAATAGGCAAACTTTGAAACTCTTGTGGTTCATAGATAGCTTGTTGTTCACCATTGATAGATAGTGACTGTTTGAAGTATCCGTAGCGGTATAGTAATCCGATAGCAGTGAGGTCAACACGGCTATCAGAAGCCTCTTTGATATAGTCGCCAGCAAGAATACCCAAGCCACCCGAATATATCTTGAGAATATTAGACAAACCATACTCCATAGAGAAGTAGGCTATGCGTGGTTTGTACTCGAATGGTTGATCGAGGTAGGTTTTGAACTTTGTGTAAATAGCATTGAGTCGACCAACGAAATGTGAGTCTGATGCAAGTTCACTTAGACGTGCGTACGATACGCGTTCGAGCAGTAGGATAGGGCTTTTTTCAACTTTTTCCCAAAGGTCGAGGTCGATACTTTCAAAAAGCTCTATAGCTTCATAATTCCAGCACCACCAAAGGTTGCGCGAGATTTCGTGAAGACAAGCCAACTCTTTTGGAAGTTTCGATTTTACGATAATTGACTTCCACAATGGCTCTGTCGATGGAGTGAAAATTCTCTTGTTTTCCATTATGTGTTATTTCGTTGCTTTCTTGGTTGTTTTCTTACTTGTTGCCGTTTTCTTTTCAGCAACGGCATTTTTTGTTGTTGCCGTTGTTTTCTTCGTTGTGGCACTCTTCTTTGTAGTGGTAGCTTTTTGGGTTGCTGCCTTTTTAGTTATAGGTTCAACACCTGCTTTTACGAGTTGTTTTTCTAATGAATGAAGTTCTTCTTGTTTCTTTTCAAGTTCTGCTTTTAGTTTAGCAACTTCGTCGTTATCGGCATCAGGAACGCTTTGTTTTAGGCGTTGCGAGAAGTCGGTTAGCACATTCATATAGTTGATGAATGCATCGTATGGTGTTTGATATGGGTTTTGATATGCTTTATTCCCTCCATTGGCGAAGAATTTTGTAGCCATGTAGTAGAAGTGATCGCTTGACTGCAGGTATTGCCAATCTTTAAGAATAGCAGTATCGGTGCATTTGCCAACTAGGTCGGTGAGTTTGTAAAGTGTATCGACAGCTTCGTTTTGCATTTCGTTGCCGAGCCAAGCTGTAACATCACGTTCTTCGTCGCCCCAACTTGTTGCATCTGGCACTTGCACAGCCGATACGGGTTGAAGTTTTGAAACGGCTTTACTTGGGGTTATGAACGCATATGTTTTATCGTTTAAAATGGTTTCGGGCAATGCTTTAAGGAATTCGTGTATGCCACTTTCTGAACTATGATTGGCTCCGAATGTTTCGTAGTTCATAAAGAGGTTGATTATCTCTTCATTCTCCTGTAGCCCATCGAGCCAACTTTTAAACTTGTCGGCAGTGAGTGGCCACGAAGGCCAACTGCGGTTACTGAAACGCAGAGCAATATCATCGCTAAGGTGGTAGTTGCGTAACATTACTTTCAATCGGGGCTCGGTGATGTTGCAATACATATAGTTTGCGCTTTTCCAACCAAGTGTTTGTTTGGCACCTTCAGCAAGCATTCCTTTGAAACCCATTTGTGCCACTTGTTCGCCAATCCAATCAGAGTATATGAGTTCGGTATTACGGAATACAGTAGGTATTTGTCCGAATGTCTCTTCTATATTTTTGATTTGTGAAGCTATTTGTCGTTTGAATTCATCGGCATTGCGAAGTGAGGCGAGTGAGTGTGCTGATGTTTCAGCAATAAATTCAACTTGTTTCGTGTCGGCCAATGCTTTGAAGCTATCGATAACTTCAGGTGCATATATTTTGAGTTGGTCGAGCATGATGCCAGATATGGAGAATGCTACCGAAAACTTGCCTTTGTTCTTTTTGATGAGGTCGAGCAGTATTTTGTTGGTAGGCAAATAGCATGTGTGCGCCAAGCGGTTGATGTTGCTTTCGTTGGCGTAATCGTCATAGTAGTAATGATCGTTGCCAATGTCGAAGAATCGGTATCTGCGCAGTCTAATAGGCTGGTGCAGTTCAAAGTATAAGCAAATATTTTTCATAGTATCTTGTTTTTTGTTTTTGTTGGCTCCGCATCATTACTATCGAACTACGGAATCGTATATTTTCTTGATCTTTCGAGCTGAATTTTCCCATTGAAGTGAATCGACCTCTTCTTTTCCGTATTTAGCAAACATTTTGCCCAATGCTGGATAGTTGAGTACGGCATACATAGCATCGGCCATAGCATCGATGTCCCAATAATCGGTTTTTATTGCATAGGTCAGAATTTCGGCTACACCAGATTGATGTGATATGAGCACAGGTACGTTGCTTTGCATAGCTTCGAGTGGCGAAATACCGAATGGTTCACTTACCGAAGGCATAACATAGAGGTCGCTCATGCGCAACATTGAGTATACGTCTTGACCGCGTAAGAATCCGGTGAAGTGAAATCTATCTGTTATCTTGAGGCTTGCTGCTCGACGTATCATTTTCTCCATCATATCGCCCGAACCAGCCATGACGAATCGAACATTGTTCATGCGAGAAAGTACTTTGGCTGCAGCTTCGATGAAATATTCTGGTCCCTTTTGCATTGTTATTCGTCCAAGGAAAGTAACGAGTTTTTCGTTCATTCCTTTGTGCGAATAGTGTGTCATCTCTGGTTTCAGCGGGTCAACGGCATTGTAGACTGTAATAACCTTTTCAGCTGGGATTCCATATTTTTCGATGACAATATTACGGGTGAGGTTGCTGACTGTTATTACTTTGTCAGCGGCTTCCATGCCTCGTTTTTCAATGTCGTAGACAACTGGATTTACGGAACCACCAGAACGGTCGAAGTCGGTAGCGTGAACGTGTACCACAAGTGGTTTGCCTGTTGCTTCTTTTGCTGCTATACCAGCAGGATAGGTAAGCCAATCGTGAGCGTGAATAACATCAAATGTGTGTTCCTGAGCAATGATGTTGGCGATGATGGCATAGTTGTGTATCTCTTGGAGGAGCGTAGTTCCATATTTGCCAGTGAAATTGAACTTGCCTTCGTCATCGGTTTGTAGGAAACGGAAGTTTTCACCTACATTGAGTGAGCGTAAACGATAATAGTCTTCAGGGTCGACATAAGGCACAAGCTTAGAGTCGACTTCGAGATAATCTAATGTTTTGCTCAAGTGCGATAGGCGTAGTTTTTTGTTTTTCACAGATATGTTGTTAGCTCCTATGATGTCCTCAACTTTGCTTTTGTCTTCGTCGCCAAAGGCTTTCGGAACAACGAAGAGGACGTCCAAGTCGGGTACGGAAGCCATGCCTCGGGTCAGACCGAAACATGCGGTTCCCAAGCCTCCTGAGATGTGAGGTGGAAACTCCCATCCAAACATTAGTACTTTCATAGATTCACTTAGTTTTATTTCGGTTATTTTGTTTCTGTTAGCTTGATCAGTTTAAGGAGTGCTGCTACGTTCCAAGCCATAGAAATAGCGCCTTTGGCCTGATATGGTGGGTTGCCATTGTATCGTTCGCTGATGGTGCCAATTCCATGTTCTTGTAGTTCGGGCTCCCATGTGGCTATTATCTTTTTTATTTGGCTTATACCACTATTGCGATGTAGCTCGATTAGTAGGTCGCCATAGAATGATAAGAGCCATGGATATGCCGGACCATTGTGAAGCACCATAGCGCGTGCATTTTCATCACCTTCAATGTTTGGTGTGTAGTGCTCGTCGTTAGGCGATAGGCTGCGGATACCACGTGGTGTGAGCAATTCGCGTGTTGTAATATCGAGAATGTGTTTTTTCTGTTCTCGGCTAAGTGGAGTATACTTTAGTCCGGCAGCTATGAGCATATTCGGACGTATATGAGGCGAACAATAGTCGCAATCGACGCGGTCGTAGAGTGAGCCATCGGGGTTGACAAATGTTTCGATGAATGACTTCCCAACCATATCGAGGCGAGGTAACCATTCATTTATAAATGTTTTGTTTCCTATTTTGTTGGCTACATCAATTGATGTGGCAATGGCATTGTACCATAATGCGTTTACTTCTACAGTGCACCCGTATCGAGGCGATACTATGTATCCATCGTGTCTTTTGGCGTTCATCCAAGTTTGTGGTTCACCTTCGTTGCGAGCGTAGAGTAGGCCATTATCTTGTCGGTGCATTTTGCCCGGAACGCCACTCCAATAATGTTCGAGTAAGTCGTTCATTATGGTGAAATATTTCTTTACGTCGATGTAGCGAGGTGTGAATCGTTCTAATTCATTGACGCAATAGAAAAACCATAGTGGTACGTCGATAGATGTGTTGTTCTGAGCTGCTTCGTCGATGTAAAAACGGCGAAGGTTCGCTATGCTATCATCGAGTATTTCGATGTATGTTTTTTTGTCCTCCTGATGCATTGCTAAACCAGCAAGCGAGATGAACATATCGCGCAATTGTGGCTTTTTCCAATGATAGCCAGCTTTTAGCATTACGAGGTTATCTTTGCGTTCGATAAACTGCTGACCTGCATTCATTAGGAAATGAAGCATATTGTCTTTAGGAGTTCGACGCTTTACTTCGTTTGAGAATTTTGTTTTTAGACCTGTTGTTGGTGTGTCGAATAATGCAGCCGACATAACAACACTTTCACCCTTCTTTATTTTGAATTCAAAATAGCCTGGTACATATAGGTCTTCGGTGTAGTCGTAGCCACGATAGCGCTCTTTGATATATTCAACGTTTCGATACCAATCGGGCATTGCGATGTAGTCTACAGCTTTGCTTGCTTGTATGTAGAGTTCAGGGAGTGCAGCATATGGTTGAAATTTGACACCATTTTTCACCTCAGTGTAGTGGGTGTTGAGTGCCATATTTTCATGTGTCAACTCGTGTATGCTGCGGAATGCGAGGAATGGCTTAAGACGTATGGTTACATCACTATCGTGAGTGTCTTCAAGTGTGTACTTTATTAGTATTTGATTTTCGTTGCTAGCAAGTATGAACTCTTGAGTTAGGATGACACCTCCAACGCGGTGAGTTAGTTTTGTGGTTGGCGATGCTGCATAGTCGTACATGTACTTATGTCCTTTGGGCTCAAAGTAGTCGCCTTTGTATTCTTGTATGGCAAGATTGAATATCTTTTCGTTTTGTATGACAGAGCACTGCATTGATGATAGTAGAACGTAGCTTTCTCCACCGAATTTTTCAATTGGGCATACCAATAGTCCGTGGTATTTTCTAGTGTTACAACCCAAGATTGATGTGCTCAAATATGCTCCAGATCTGTTTGTTCTGACAATCTCTTTAAAAAGGGAGTATTCGAGATTTGGCAGCTTCGATTTGTCAAATTGGATGTAGTTCATATATTAGAATTTTATTATTGGCTTTTGGTTGTTTTTTTGTCTTTGTACTTACAAAAACGCATCTAATTTATTGAATGCGTTTGTAATATCAAATCTATAATCCGTTGTTTTTTGATATTTTAGCATCGGATAATGTGTTTTTAATATCATTTAATATTTTAACACTTTGTTTGATAGCTGTATTGTCTGCATTTAGATTGTACTTTTGCCTAAAATGTTCAATTCGTTCGAGTGTGTTATCTACAAACATTGAGTATTCATAGCTGTTCGTATTAATCGGACGATGCCTCACGGCTTGTGTTAGTTTTGTGCCTTCTGCAATCATTTGACGTGTATTCACAGATAAGTATGCTTCTGCAAAGTGTGTGTATATATAGTCGATAGCTATGGGGCTTGGGTGTATCATGTCATCAGCATAGAAACGATAGTCTCGTAAATCATCAAGCATGATTTCGTATGCCTCAAAGTAGCTTGTATTGTTTGTAAGACTAATTATTGAGTCAACAGCTTCGAGTAGTATGGCTTTGCTTACTTGATTGCCGTGCAGTGTGTCTTTTATGTGCCTAATCGGGCTAACTGTGAACACTATGTGTCCTGTTGGATTGATGATTCTCAGTTGTTCGATTGTAGACAACCATGTTTTGACAATGTCGTCAACGGTAAGTCTTTGTCGAATAAAGTTGTCGGCTGGTAGCTTATGACAATTGGCTACTATAGCTTCGGTACTGATGTTTCTATACGCCCATGAAGTACCAAATGTTATAGCAATTAGTGATGCTTTTTTTAGGAAGTGATAGGAATTGAGTGTTTGTTGATTGATTATATGTTGAAGCTCTTCTTTTGATGAAGCGTTTAATTTGCTGTGTGCTAATGTACTTACGTAGCTATTCTTAATTTCTAGTATTTCGTCACTTTTGCATTGCTCTTGAGCTATTATTCGCTTAATTTGTAGGGCTACTGTTAATGGGTTATAGGCAGCTCCATATGGATTAGCTATGCTATTCATCATACCGTCTGATAATTTTTGTCCCATATTATCGGCAAAACATGAGCCAATTAAGAAAATATAATCGGTAGGATGAATATTTGTCAGTCCTTGTGCTGTTGCTATTTCGGTGCGAAACATTGTGAATGTTAGGGTTGTAAGTTGTGTCGCGTTATATGCTCTAATCAACGTTTATGCTACGTGTGCCATCGAGTCCAACGGTTATGGTGATGTTGGCTGTATTGGTAGGAAGTAGCGATTCTATTATTTGTGGCCATTCGATGAAGCAATAGTTACCAGAATAGAAGTAATCTTCACATCCCATATCAATAGCTTCAACAATATCTTTGAGGCGATACATGTCGAAATGAAATATGGAGTTGCCTGTTGTTGTTTCATAGTCGTTGACTATGGCAAATGTTGGGCTATTGACAATGCTGTCGGTACCTATGGTTTCACACAATGCTTTGATTAGTGTTGTTTTCCCAGCTCCCATGGGTGCATCGAATGTAACAACGCGACGTGTGCCTATGGCTTGTAGTATGGCTGGAGCTATGCTGATGAGGTCAGATGGGGTGTGTGCTATAAATTCCATATTTGTAGTTAAGTTATGGTTTATACTTACCATAGCGTGAACTACATTGCTATGTAGTTACTTGCTTGGTGGGTGCGAAAGTACGAAAAATAATTGTGAACGAGTAATGTGTTTTTTACTCGGTGAGCGACAAGATGAAGCTAACACCAACATTGATATTGTTGGTTGGATACGACGATGAAATGTATGGTTTTCCTATATTTTGATCGTAGTAGAACTGCATGTTGAAGCGTTGAGTGAAAGCGTAATCGGCCGAGAATTTTACTGTTGTAGTTTTTGTTCCGCTAGCAAGTTCGTTATCCTCCTCTTCAATGCGTCGTAAGATGGTGTAGCTGTCGCGTTGTGATAGTGAGAATGTGAGGTTAAGGTCGTTGCTAAACTGTTTGGCATCTTTGTCTTTGCCAAAGATGAGTGGAAGATTGTCGAAACGATAACCGAGGCTCAGAGTCCAATCTTTGCTATAGTTTTCGGTTATTTGGTTGTTCGATAGGCTCAGAGCCATAGTACGTGTTCGGCTTGTCGATATGCTCGATGTTAGGTTGTTGACAAATGTGGCACTGATGGCTATGAATGGGCTGAGTTGATCAGACAATGTAACTGTGGTTACTTCATATTTAGGTATGAAGTTGTTTTGTAAATCGCGGATAATAGATAGTCCGTTAGCATTGCCTTCCCAATCGAGGTTGGTGCTGAATGAGCCAACGCTATACTTTGATGTGTAGGCATGGCTTAGCTCTATGTTGCGTACAATGTCTTTGAGTGCTTTTATGTTGTTTAGTCCGCTGAATGTTACTTTCCAGTTTGGCTGCATAAATGTAGCTTTAGGTTTAAAGTTGCTGAATACGTCAGATGTTTTTCTTCCTGTATAGGCTGCAACGAACGATTTGATAAGTACCTCTTGTGAAGTCAGACCATAGCCATCGTTGTCCGACAAACCACGTTGAGCGGCCAATTCTTCGCCAACACCTTTGCGCATTGCGAGGAAGTTACTGTAGATTGGCGAGTCGAGTGAACCTGTTTTGCTAACATGTTTGAATATGGTTCCGAATGCGTTGTATGTCATCGAGAACGATCCTGTTTCTTGATGACTATATATGCCTTGGAATCCGCCCGAATTGAAC
>JBGUYH010000114.1:0-8121 GCA_045118595.1 Bacteroidales bacterium
GTAGCACCTATTTTGGCAACAACAGGAACTGGTGCTCCATATATTAATGGTGGCGACGTAAAAAATATGGGTGTTGAACTTGCACTCACTTGGAACGACTCTTTTAGCAATGGTATATCATACAACATTGGTGCAAACTATGCTTACAACAAAAACGAAGTAGGTAGCATACCTACTGAAGATGGCATAATACATGGCGAAACAAATCAAATATGGAACAACGCACCTGAATATTATCGCGCCGAAAACGGACATCCAATTGGATATTTCTGGGGTTATGAAACAGCTGGCTTATTCCAAACTGCAGCAGAAGTAACAGAATGGGAAAATGCAGGAAACGGAGTACTTCAAAGTAAAGCTACTGCAGGTGATGTTCGTTTTGTTGACCAAAACAAAGATGGCGTCATCGACGAAAGCGACCGTGTAGATCTCGGTAGTGGCATTCCTAAATCTACATTTGGGGTAAATCTATCAATCGCATGGAAAGGCTTCGATCTAAGTGCTGTCGGTGCAGGCGCAATGGGCTTCAAAATAGTTCAAGTATATCGTGATGCAGGGTCAAAGAATGCCAACTACTCAAAAGATATATTAAACCGTTGGCATGGTAAAGGCACAAGCAATAAAATTCCGCGTGTACTACAGTCGAATAATGGCAACTGGAACTTCTCCGACCTATATTTACAAGATGGTGACTACTTCCGCATACAAAATATCACACTCGGCTACAATTTCAAGCAACTCATCAGTTGGAAATATCTGTCGCAATGCCGACTATATGTACAAGTACAAAACGTTGCAACATTCACAGATTACACAGGTATGGACCCTGAAATTGGTTCATACAACGGCACAGATGGCAATAGTGCCGACTCATGGGTATCGGGAGTAGATATGGGGTACTATCCTCACCCTCGCACTTTCCTTATTGGTCTTAATCTTAAATTTTAATCGGAGGAAAGAATATTATGAATAGAATAAATTTCAATATAACTGCCGTAGCAATAGTAGCTCTTGCGAGTGTTTCATGTTCTGATGATTTTTTTGAAACATCATCAAAAACTACCATGAATTCAGAAACAGCTTATAGCAACGTAACTACAGCACAAATGGCTCTTATCGGTTGCTACGATGGTTGGCAACGCACCATTTCTGACGAAGGTGTAGGCATATATTTGATGGCCGAAATGGCATCTGACGAATGTTTTGCAGGCGAAGGTGTTGGCGATGACAAAAACTACTGCATCATCGACGAGTTTAGTATGGAACCTGCCTCATCATACGTAAGTTTGTTTGAAACCGATTGGGCAAACTACTACAATGCCATCAATAGGTGCAACACACTCATAAAGAGCGAAAACAATATTAATTGGGATGGTGACGAAACGGCTCATAAACGCATAATGGGTGAATGTCGAGGTATACGTGGCATATTATATTTCGATCTCGTTCGTATGTTTGGCGATGTTCCTCTACTTACTGAACCTTCGGGCGAAAACATACCGCGCTCTGACGCTAAAGATGTCTTCACTGTGATATTTGAAGACCTAAAATATGCAGCTGCCAATGTCCCTGCCGATGCCTACAATGGCACTAACCTCGACAACACTGACGGACACATGAGTAAGTATGCTGCAGAAGCGCTTTTGGCGCGTGCATATCTGTTCTACACAGGTTATTATGGCGCAGAACATCCATCGTGCACCAAAGCCGAAGCCATTGCCGCAATTGACGACATTGTCGATAATGGCGGATATGCTCTCGAACCCAACTATGCCGATCTTTGGATGCCTGCTTGCACCGAAGATGCTACTGTTGACGGTACGTATGCTTGGAAAACTACATACGCTGGTAAATACTACAACGATGGTTCTTGGCATGCTGGTCAAACCGGACTATCGAAAGAGTTCGTACTCAACCTAAAAATGAACTCAACAAGCGACTATAATGGCAATGGCGATGGACTTGTATTTCAAGTTTTTCTTGGCACACGCAACGTTAGCAAAGCACCCGTTGCTACAGGCTGGGGAATATGCAATCCGAACCCAAAATTTCTTACAACATATTTGAATGGCGACCCACGCCTCGATGCCAGTGTATTCGACCATGTTGCTCGTGGCTTTGAAAGTGCTGCCAATTTCAAACAATGCCTTAGCGATAGTTACGAATACACAGGTTATAGCATAAAGAAATATGCTCCACTCTGTTTCAGCGACGGGACACGTGAAGCTGAAGGCTTCCAATTGGGCATACAACACATGAACCTAACGTATTATCTCGATTATACCATTGTGCGCTATGCCGATGTATTGCTTATGCACTCAGAACTACATGAAGATGCAACAGGACTCAATGCAGTACAAGAACGCGCAGGAGTAGCAACTACAGGATATTCGTTTGAAGCTATTCAGAACGAACGAGCACGTGAGTTTGCTTTTGAAGGCATTCGTTACTGGGACATACTTCGTTATGGCGAAGGTGGATCATATGCTGCCGACGTTCTCTATAAAAATCAAAATGGTGTAGATATTCAAAATGGAGGTGTGGCTGCCACATTCGTTTTCGATGCATCGAACTTTACCTCTAAAAAAGGCTTAATGCAGATTCCTAATTCGCAAATAACTCTATCTGGCAATGTACTTACGCAAAATGCTGGATGGTAATCATTCAATCAAATCATTTTTTAAATACTAAAAAAGAAAATTATGAGAAAGCAAATTTTTTGGTTAATGTCTGCAGCAATACTTTGCGCAGCGCCAATCATCACCGCATGCGATGATGACGATAAAAACACAAACACAGAAGAACCAACAGAAATCTCAACAAAACCAGTAAAAGATACTGATTTTACAGTTTCTGTATCTGGCAATACCGTCACAGTGACTACGACTCTTACCTATGGTAACATGTGGGTTACTTACAACGACACTCAGTATAAACTTACCGATGGCTCGGTTACTATAACAATACCAACAGCAGGGGTGTACGAGATGACATTCTCATATTACAACGATAAAACATTTACATCAGATGTTTTCTCTGTAGAGATTACAGCTACTGACCTCACTTTCCTCGATGAAGGCATATTCAAAACTCTTACTGGCGGTAAAGCTGTCTACGAAGCTGCTACTGCCGATGAGAATGGTTATAAATTTACTCGTTCATGGCGCCTCGATGCCTTCCTTTCAGAAATTGGTGTTGAGTATACTAAAAGTGGTTGTGCAGGTGGCGTAGGTTTCTTTGGCGATGGCACTGATGCTTGGTGGGCTTGCGCTGGTTCATACAAAGGCTCATGGCAAAATGATGCTACGAATAATATCACCGATTGCGCAGAAGATGCTACAATTGCATTCGACCCTGTAAATAATGTTGTTAAGTTCACCGTTGTTACTGCATACGATACCACATACGTAGCTGGCATGAAGGCTAATGCAGGTGCCTATGCCAATGGTAAACTTGCTGCAGGTACGTACTATACCCAGTTTACCTACAACGAAGTGGCAGAACAATATGGTTCAGCAGGTGCTGCTGCCGTAATTGCAAGCAATGCCAATACTACACTATCTGATAGCTACCTCGAAATTAAGTTTGCTAAAACAGAAATTGGCTCAAATGGTTTCGTTCGTATGCCTCTTAACAAGATTTATGCTGGTTGGACATCTATCTTCGAAAACCAATTCCTCAACATTAAACTTATGACCAACGAGACAGGTAACGTACTACATGCTGTACTCGGTCGCTCGGTTGATGGTGGCGCAAAAGCAGGCGATTCTGAAGGTGACAATTGCTTGCTCTTCTATACTTATGTAAGTGATGAACTCGATGCAGCTAATGCTTATACATACGAAATACCTTCATACACTGTTGACAATGTGCTTGCTTCAAGCGTTGAAGTTTCGGCTATTCAAGGAAAATGGACTATAGTAACTGCTGGCTCTCCATTTGGTTGGGTTAATTGGGCTAATAATATGGTTTACGATGCTTGGGCTGATTTCGAAACAGCAGCAAATACGGTATTAGGTTGGTGGGCTTTTGGTAACCCTGATGAAGAGGCTACTGTAGCTAAGAAAGATGCTACAATTGCTGCATATACAGGAACTTATGTAAATCTTAAATCTGATGGCACATACGTTATCAACGATGCTATGAACGAATATGTAGATGGTGCTTATGTTGCAAAAGAGTTTAGTGGCACATACACCTATAGTGGTGGGTATATCACATTCAGCGATGATATCACGCTCACATGTGCATCTGTAACGCTTTCAGGTAAAGAATTCTATATAGTTGCACCTGAAGGTAATGCTTCTGCAGGCAATGATGGTGAGGCCGATAACGATGCTGTAACAGGTGGTCTCTGGATTGGTCAGACCAATGGCGATAAGACCGAGACTGCTGCTATTCACTTCGCTAAAACTGAATAGTAAAACAAAAAACTCAGTCATTGACGAGCCCTCCGCCCCAATAAAAAGCGGGGGGCTTTTTATATATTGTGTGATAATATTTTGTATACAATATGAGTAATAAAATCATACATATTACACGCATAACATTAGCTACGTTATGTATTGCTGTGTTATCCTCGTGCGATGATGACGAAACAAAAGCCCAAGAGACAACAACACCATCGCTTAATGCTTCACCAACATCACTTGCTTTTTCAAAAATGGGAGGCTCTTTGTCGCTATGTGTCAATTCAACAACAGAGCCTACTATTCTAACATCTGACTCTTGGTTCAAAGTATCACTCATTTCAGGTGCCGATACTACTTATCTGTACAACGTTACTGCCGATGCCTACACTACGGGCACAGCCAACCGCTCATCATCACTGACCATTCTTTCTGGCGAACTCTCAATAGAAATACCTATAACTCAAAGCTATACGCTTGCACAAACCATTGAAGTAGATGCTAACGGAGGTAGTTTTACTATTAATATCGACAATACGTCCAATGCCTCTATCACCACCGACGCTTTGTGGCTAACAAGCCTTGCCGATGGCTCGTACACTGCTGCTGCCAATACTAACAATAGCACTCGCACTGGCTTCATAATATATACACTCGATAGCTCTGCGGATACCATAAGCATCGTTCAAGCTGCTGGTGCTGAGCCATCACTTTCAATTAGTAGCACTGCTATGGATATAGCTCCTTATATGTATCCTGCTTGGAATCTTGGCAACACCATGGAGGCTACGGGAAGCGGATTGAGTTGCGAAACGTCGTGGCAATCGACAAAAACTACACAAGCCATAATAGACTATGTGAAAGCGTCGGGATTCAAAAGCGTACGTATACCATGCTCGTGGTACATACATTGCCCCAACCGCGCAAGTGGCGACTATACTATCGATGCCGATTGGATGGAGCGCGTAAAAGAGATTGTCGACTATTGTATCAATGACGACCTATATGTAGAACTCAACGATCATTGGGATAATGGTTGGATTGAAGTGCTCGGTTTTTCCAAATCGTCGAGTTCCTATACTGCTGTTGATGACGAATGGATTGAGAACAAAATCGGTATACTGAAAGACCTTTGGACTCAGATAGCTACTGAATTTATCGACTACGATCATCATCTGCTTCTTGCGGGGCTTAATGAGCCTTTCCAAGAATATTCTCTTTTCAATGGTCTTGCACAACCTCTTACACCAATTCTCGAACGTTATAATCAAGCTTTTGTCGATGCCGTGCGTGCTACGGGTGGCAACAATGTCGAGCGTGTGCTTGTGTTTCAAGGGTCTGGAGCAAATGCCTCTTATGCATGTAGCTATTTGTCTGAGCCCAACGATATTGTAAATGGTAAGTTGATGATGGAGGTTCACTATTACGATCCATACAACTTTACCATAAATACAGGTAGTGGCTATACTACTTCGTGGAATTCTGAAAGCTCTGTGAAATCAACTTTTGCGAATCTAAAAGAGAAATTTGTAGATGCAGGCATACCTATATTACTTGGTGAATATGCAGCCAATTGGCGTGGAGGTCTTGCCGCTTCGGTTCAAACAAAGCATAATGCAAGTATAAAGGCATTCTATAAAGCCATCAATAAATGGGGACCATACTATGGTGTGTTGCCTTTTGCTTGGGATACTAACTACGTACCTACCACACAGAATGCTACCGATAAAAGTACTTCGTGTATCGTAAATCGCTCTGCATTAACTATTTATAATCAGTATGCTTATTCTGGTATTATAGAAGGTTCTAATGCTTCGATTTGGGTGAAATAACCTTTTTGTTATTTGTACATATAGCGCAATTGTCTTGATGATTCTTGCGCTATTTTTTGTTTTTTAACAATAGCACATTATCTTTGCATTGCAACAAAAAACACAATTATGAACATTCTAAAACAAACTATTCTTCTCTTATTGTCAGTTTTGATATTATCATGTAGCAACGATAAATCGACAATTGCAACACAACTAGAACAACCTACTGAGACAGAACTATCTTTTGAAAGTATCGGTGGAACACTATTCACTTACGTTAAACTCGCCAATGCTATTCCAGAATTAACGTCAGATCAAGATTGGTGTGTACCATCTATTGCTATTAGCAACGGTGATAAACATACCATTGCAATTACTGTGTCAGAAAACGAAACAGATGAAAGCAGAACTGCGATAGCAACCATATCTTATGATAATGTATCATACAACATAATAGTTTCTCAAAAGGCTAGCAGTTCAGTATCACTCTTTTCACTCGGCTTAGGTTGGAATTTGGGCAATCAGCTCGATGCCTATGTAAATGGTGTTTCAGATGAAACATGTTGGGGAAATAAAAAAGCTACACAAGCTACATTCGATGCCGTGAAAGCTGCTGGTTTCTCGTCTGTTCGTATTCCGGTGACATGGATGGGGCATATTGGCGATGCTCCTAATTATACTATCGATAGTGAATGGCTCAATCGAGTAGCAGAAGTGGTCGACTATGCAGAAAAAGCAGGACTAAAGGCTATTATAAATCTACATCATGATGGCGCTGCAAGTACTTTGGATAAATATGAAGGGTGGCTGCAAATAGGTAATGCCGCTACAGACGAATCTGTTAATACCCAAACAAAGGCAAAGATAAAGGCAGTGTGGACTCAAATAGCTCAGAAGTTTGTTGACAAAGGTGATTTTCTCGTATTTGAAGGATTTAATGAAATTCACGATGGCGGCTGGGGCTGGGGGAATAATACCAAAGATAATGGCAAACAGTATAATACATTCAATGAATGGTTACAAGTCTTTGTAGATGCAGTACGTGCTACAGGTGGTAATAATGCGACACGTTATTTGGGAGTTCCAGGCTACGATACCGATGCAGATATTACTATTAAAAATCTTGTTCTTCCAACCGATCCTGTAGGACATTTATTAGTAGCTATTCATTATTATTCACCATATGAATATACACTTGAAGATTCGTTTTCCCAATGGGGACATACTGCAGCATCGAACAAAAAAGTTTCGTATGGTGATGAAAGTGCAATGAAAACAATGTTTCAGAAAATAAAAGAGAAATATATAGACAATAACATACCTGTCTATTTTGGTGAATTTGGTTGCGTTCGTCGTTCTGATGCAACAGACGAATTATTCCGTCGTTACTATCTTGAATATATATGTAAGGCAGCCAAAACTTATGAAATATCGCTTTTGTTTTGGGATAATGGTGCAAGTGGAACAGGAAGAGAGTCGTCTGGTCTATTTAATCATGCTACAGGTGCTTATCTTAATACTGATGCAGAAGCTGCCGTTGCTGCAATGGTGAAAGGGTATAGTACAAACGATAAAAATTATACACTCGAAACCGTTTATGCAAACGCTCCAAAGTAGATATATGCATTAATACTTTTATCAAAATCATAAAATACTCCTTTCTCACAACCATCGAGGAAGGAGTATTTTGTTTTCATTTTTTACAAATATCCTATTTTTAGTATAACTCATAACGGCTATTACTCTCTAATAACTAACAATGTAATTTTTTTTAACACAATAAAGTCATACTGAACTATTGTAAGTTCGAAAAATCCCCCTACCTTTGCACTCGCTTTCTCAAAGGAGATGCGCCTCCACTCAGTAATGGTGTGAGGGTTGAGAAAAAAACTTCAAAA
>JBGUYH010000115.1:0-8585 GCA_045118595.1 Bacteroidales bacterium
TGGGCAAACGGCGATTGGGCATCTATGTACAAAGGTCTCGATGGTGTGCCACGTGTTCGTCGTTATACCTATGCACTCACCCGAAGCAGCGTAGCCGACGGTCCGGGCTCAAATGCAATTTGGAACATCACCAATGTTACGCGCAAAGATCGTCGCTATCACTATATGACTACTGCATACGCCGAGACAGCCTCGAAAGACCCAGAGGTGCAAGCCGAATTCTATAACTATTTCCCCAACGAGCGTAAGTACGACAATGTTGAGGAAGATATTTATTACTACCTGATGGGCACCGACAAAGAGGGCAACAAGGTGGCAGAGATTGAGCAGCAAGACGAAGATTACGTGAACTTCATGGTATGGCATCGTGGTTTGGCTGTGCCAGCTGCCCGCAACCTCGACAATGCACAGGTGAAGAAGGGTCACGAGCTCTTCCGCGAAATTGGTTGTGCTTCGTGTCACCGCCCAAGTTGGACCACTGGCGACGACCATATTCAAGACCCTAACGGTTGGCTCACCGACAAAGACCTTCCGCGTTATCCTAACCAAGTCATCTGGCCCTACACCGACATGGTTCAGCATCGCCTATTTATGAAGAACGACATACGTACAGGTTGGTGCCGCACCACACCGCTCTGGGGACGCGGCTTGAGCCTCATCTGCACCGGCGCACAAGACCGTCTGCACGACTGTCGCGCACGCTCAACCATGGAAGCCATCATGTGGCACGGCTCACCCGACTCCGATGCACGTTGGGCTGTCAACAAATTCCGCAAACTCAGCAAAGAAGAGCGCGACGCCGTTATTGCGTTTGTGGATGCGATTTAAATAGGATATTTGGCATTTTGACTATTAAAGGTGCAAGCTAATGGTTATAAAATAACTTTAGCTTGCACCTCTTGTTATGTAGCATATATTTATTTTCAGCATTAAATTATATCTTTTGCCCAAACAGAAGTAGTGGGATAGTACTTTGCAGTGTCATTTTTTGCAATATTGACAAGAAAAAGGTGAATTAAAATATGTTAATGTGCATTTTTATCGCTCATAAGTCGTTACTTTTGTGGCTAATATCGGATAGGTATATAAAAAAGTATCGTTCCGAAGCACAAAAAGCAACATAAAAACACATGGCAAAGCAAAATAGCGTAGCAGCTGCACGTAAGTTGCGCAGTTCGTATTTCACAACAACAATAAGCATCTCGTTGGTGCTTTTTCTTTTGGGCATGATAGGAATTTTATTGCTCAATGCCAGTAGATTATCAGACTATGTAAAAGAGAATTTAGGTCTGACAGTAATGCTTCAGAACGATGCAAAAGAGGCTGAAGTCAAGAAAATACAAAAATCGTTATCGGCATCAGCATTGGTGAAATCGGTAACATATTTGAGTAAAGAACAAGCAGCAGAGCAGCTCAAAGAAGATTTGGGTGAAGATTTTGTTGAGTTTTTAGGTGAAAATCCATTGTTATCATCAATTGATGTAAAACTCTATGCCGAATACTCAACGCCAGAGGGAATGGAGAAGGTGAAGCAAATAGTGGCCGATTATCCAGAGGTGAAAGAGGTGTTTTACCAAAAAGATATGGTTAATCTTATTCATGAAAATGTTCGGACTATATCGCTTGTGTTGCTTGCATTTTCATCGCTTATGTTGCTTGTGGCCATAACGCTTATCAACAATACGGTTCGCTTGATGGTCTATTCAAAGCGATTTCTTATTCGTACTATGCAACTTGTTGGAGCAACCAATTGGTTCATACGTCGTCCGTTTGTAGGTCAAAGTGTAGCACAAGGTATTGTTGGAGGTCTGATTGCTAATATATTATTGGCAGGTGTAATCTACTTATCGGCACGTGAATTGTCGGGTGTTATTGGGTTCGACAATATCATAGTTGTTATTGTGCTTTTTGCAGCAGTATTCCTTATAGGCATTGTCATGACACTATTATCAACACTAGTTGCGGTCAATCGTTATCTTAGTGTTAGAGTAGCAGATTTGTACGTATAAAAAAGAATTTATCATATATAGAAATGGCAAACAAAGAAAATGCACCATTGTTTGGTTGGGCACTTGGTAAGCAAAATTACATATTGCTGGCCATAGGTTTTGCAATTATAATATTCGGTTTTGTGCTGATGGTGGGCGGTGGTAGCGACGATCCTAATGTGTTTGATGAAAGCATCTATAGCTTTAGGCGTATAACATTAGCTCCGATGATTGTATTGGCAGGTTTCATATTTGAGATATATGCCATAATGAAGAAACCACAAGAAAAGTAAAAAGCAAGCATGAATAATATAGAAGCACTCATTCTCGGATTGCTGCAAGGCTTTACCGAGTACTTACCTGTGAGCAGTAGTGGACATCTTGTATTAGCTTCATCGTTGTTTGGTATCGAAGGCGAACAGAATCTGACGTTTACCATAACAGTGCATGTAGCTACAGTGCTTAGTACCATAGTTATCTTTTGGTCGCAGATAATGGAACTCATTCGCGGTGTGTTCAAATTTGAACTCAACAACGAAACTCGTTATGTTATTAACATTATAGTATCGATGATACCTGTTGGTATTGTTGGCGTCTTTTTTAAGGATACTGTTGAAGAGATATTTGGTTCGGGTACATTCATTGTCGGATTAATGTTGCTACTCACTGCTGTGTTGCTCGCATTCTCATATTATGCCAAACCACGACAGAAAGAGAATATATCAACACTCGATGCATTCGTAATAGGTTTGGCTCAAGCATGTGCTGTAATGCCAGGTTTGTCGCGTTCAGGTTCAACCATCGCAACAGGTTTGCTACTCGGGAATAAGAAAGAGTTGTTGGCTCAATTCTCGTTTCTGATGGTAGTACCACCAATATTAGGAGAGGCTCTTCTCGATGTGATAAAAGCACTTGGCAGTAGCGCTGAAGCCGTTGCTGGACATGTGTCGCTAACGGCATTGACCATAGGTTTTGTTGCTGCATTTGTATCAGGATGCATCGCATGTAAGTGGATGATTAGTATTGTGCGCAATGGCAAACTAATATGGTTTGCACTCTATTGTGCTTTGGTCGGATTAGCAGCAATCACTCTGCTCTGATGAATTTTTTAGAAGGAGAAATACTCTACATCGACAAACCACTAAAGTGGACTTCGTTTGATGTAGTGAACAAAATAAGGCTCATGTTTAAGAACTACATGGGCATAAAAAAAATAAAGGTTGGGCATGCAGGAACGCTCGACCCACTTGCAACGGGTATCGTGGTTGTATGTACAGGCAAAGCAACAAAGCGTATCGACCAACTTATGAACCACGACAAGGAGTATGTGGCTACGTTTCGTTTCGGACAAACCACACCATCGTGCGATCTTGAGACACAACCCGAAGGTTGTTACCCAATACAACATCTGACCAAAGAGTTATTAGATGATGTTATTGCGCACAATTTTATTGGCGAAGTAGAGCAAGTACCGCCTATATTCTCAGCCATACGCATCGATGGTAAACGAGCCTATGAATTGGCTCGTAAAGGACAAACCGATGTTGAGATGAAGAGTCGAAAGGTTACCATAAGTGCTTTCAACATTGAGAAAATAGCACCATGTGAGAGTGACGAACACTGTGTCGATGTAGTGACTCGCATACGTTGTTCGAAAGGTACATACATACGCTCTATTGCACGTGATTTTGGTCAGGCAGCACAAAGTGGTGCACATCTCGCAGCGCTTAGGCGAACCGCTTCTGGTGATATTACCGAAGCCGACTGCTTAACAATGCAGCAAGTGGAAGAGCTGATAAAGCAACAACCACCTATAGTAACAGAAAGACAAAGTATCTAAATATGAAACTTTCAGAATTCGGCTACAACCTCCCCGATGGACGTGTAGCACAATATCCTATTGAAGATCGTGAAATGGCACGTATGCTCGTATTGCATCGCAAAACGGGTGAAATAGAACATAGGGTATTCAAAGACCTTCTCGAGTATTTCGATGAACAAGACGTGATGGTATTGAACGACTCTAAAGTGTTTCCTGCCCGTCTCTATGGTAACAAAGAGAAAACGGGTGCACAGATAGAGGTATTCTTGCTTCGCGAACTTAACCACGAACAACATTTGTGGGATGTGCTCGTCGACCCTGCTCGTAAAATTCGTATCGGCAACAAACTCTATTTTGGTGAAGACAACTCAATGGTTGCCGAAGTAATAGACAACACTACTTCACGCGGACGTACACTGCGTTTCCTTTTTGATGGCGACTCTGCCGAATTTAAAGATATTCTTTTCAAACTCGGACAAACACCGCTGCCCGACTATATCACACGTCCAGCAGAACCAGTCGACGTCGATGCTTATCAAACCATTTATGCACGCAACGAAGGTGCTGTGGCAGCACCTGCAGCAGGTTTGCATTTTAGCCGTCAGCTACTCAAACGCCTTGAGATTAAGGGTGTGAATTTTGCTAATATCACTGCACATGTTGGTTTAGGTAACTTCCGTTCTGTTGACGTAGAAGATCTGACAAAGCATAAGATGGAGAGCGAACAACTCATTGTTGGCGATGAAGCTTGTAAAATTGTCAATACGGCAAAAGATGGTCGTCATCGTGTGTGCGCTGTAGGAACAACTACAATGCGAGCTCTTGAAACAGCTTACTCTACATTCGGACACATAAAACCATATGAGGGTTGGACAAATAAATTCATATTCCCTCCCTACGAATTTAGTGTTGCGAATGCTATGATAAGTAATTTCCATGCACCATATTCAACATTGCTAATGATGGTTTGTGCTTTTGGCGGTTATAAAGAGGTGATGAATGCCTATAACGAAGCCATGAAAGAGGGCTATAACATTGGCGCTTATGGCGATGCAATGCTTATTGTCGACTAACAAAAATATGTAGATAGTAGTAGAGGCGCAAAAATGGTTGCGCCTCTACACAAACTACATTGTGCATAACAAAACTATTAAACTATCGTTTATAATATTGTTCTTTTTGTTGAAAAAAGTAATCCTTTTGGGCTATAACTAATTATTTTTGATCCCTGAAAAAACAGATAGCCTATGTAGATTTCTACTATAAATTATCAAACAAAGGAAAATAGAAACAGCAACAATGAAACAAATTTCGTGTTTGCTATTCGGATTATTTGTCATTTTTACAGCTAATGCGCAAACAATAAGTGGCATAATAACCGATGGCTCAACAGGTGATGTTTTAGTAGGAGCTACGGCTTACATTACTAACACAGGTAAGGGAGCAACCACAGATGCCAATGGGCATTATTCGCTTCCAACTACAAAAGGATTATTCACTATAACCTTCGCATTTATTGGTTACGAGAGCCAAACATACTCGCTTTCGGGTGGTGGTAGTCAAACGGTCGATGTAAAATTGTATCCCACATCACATTCTATAAGCGAAGTTATTGTTACGTCAGAAGATAAGTCTAAAAAACTTGCAGCTCCCGAAATGGGCGTGGAAAAACTACAATCTCAGACCATCAAGAGTGTGCCAGTCTTACTTGGTGAAACAGATGTAATAAAAGTTATGCAACTCATGCCAGGTGTGCAAGCAGCCAGCGAGGGTAGTACAGGTTTTAGTGTGCGAGGTGGTAACCCAGATCAAAACCTTGTTCTACTCGATGGTTCAACCATCTATAATGCAGGACATTTTATGGGTTTCTTTTCTGTCTTTAACAACGATGTAATCAACGATGTAAAATTGTATAAAGGTGATATGCCTGCTAATTATGGAGGACGTTTGGCATCGACGCTTGAGGTTAATATGAGAGATGGCGACCAACAAAAATATCATATCAATGGTGGAGTCGGACTCATATCATCGAGATTAACCATAGACGGACCAATTGTAAAAAATCGCACATCATTTATGTTGGGTGGTAGGCGCACTTATTATGATGTCTTTTTGCCGTTCTCATCGAACGAAACAGCAAAAGATAGCAAGATATATTTCTATGATGTCAATGCTCGTTTATCACATAAAATAAGCAACCAGAATCATATTTTTGCGAGCGGATATATAGGGCGCGATGTCTTTTCATATCCTATTGCAAGCATGGAGTTTGGCAATAAAGCTGCCTCAATACGGTGGAGTCACATATTCAATAATCGTAATTATCTGAATATGACTGCTAATATGTCGTATAGCGATTATAAAATAGCTATGGATTTTGATGCTGCATCGAAGGCGTCGATAAGTTCAGAGATAAAAGATGCGGGACTTAAAATAGAATTAAATTCAGAAATAGGGCAAACACATAAGTTAACCTATGGTTTGCATTTCATTAATCATAATTTCCAACCAGGTTCGGCGCGTGGTGAAGGAGAAAAAGCTCTTGTTGGCAAAATTGATATGGAGAAAAACAGAGCTATTGAAACAGCTCTCTTTTTGGGGAATACTGAAAAAATAGGTTCGTCTCTAACACTACGATATGGTGTGCGCTTGTCGACATTTCATAATTATGGTCCAACAACTATATATAGTTATGATGCCGATTATAATGTTAGCGACACGACGAATTATGGACATGGATTTTATAACCATAATTATGGCTTCGAACCGCGTTTATCGTTGTCATACTTACTAAGTGCTTCGTCGTCAATAAAGGCATCATACACCCGAACATATCAATACTTACAACAAGCTAGCGTGTCAACATCGGGTACGCCAATGGACGTGTGGTATATGACATCACCCAATGTGCGTCCGCAACAGTCTGATCAAATATCAATGGGATATTTTCATAATCTGCTCGATAATAAAATAGAACTATCGTTCGAGGCGTTCTATAAAAAAATGAAACACACCATCGACTTTAAAGATCATCCTGCAGTTATGCTCAATCAATTTCTCGAAGGAGAATTGCGTTTTGGTAACTCACAGGCCTATGGGGCTGAACTTATGGCTAAGGCCGATTTGGGTAAGTGGAATGGTTGGATAAGTTACACAATCTCGCGTGCCGATCGAAAGATAGATGGTGTAAATAATGGCAAACGTTATCTCTCGCCTTATAATCACACACACGATATTAGTGTTGTTACTTCATATAAATTCACTAACCGATTGAGCCTTTCGGGTAACTGGGTGTTTATTAGTGGTGCACCAACCACATTTCCTATTGCGCGTTATGAAGTTGGAGGTGATATTGTACCTCTCTATTCATCGCGTAATGAAGATCGTATGCCACATTATCACCGTCTCGATATAGCACTTACACTTCAGTGTCGAAAAAATCCATTGCGTCGATGGAAGGGTGAATGGGTATTCTCGTTCTATAATCTCTACAATAGGCATAATACATGGGCCATTAATTTTGAACGACAAGAGGTTGATGTAGACAATAGTAACCAAAGTTATATAATAAAAGCAAAAAGCATCTATCTATTCCCTATAATACCATCTGTGTCATATAACTTCAAATTCTAGATAGTAATGAAATCGTTATACTACATACTAATATCATCAATACTAATCATATCGTGTTCTGAAGATATTGACCTAACGCTAAACTCCTCAAAACCGACACTTGTTGTCGATGGACATATATTCGACACCATCTCTGATTTGAACTATGTTAGGCTTACCATGTCGACCAATTATTTTAGCAATGCACCATCGCCAGGTGTTAGTGGAGCAACGGTTGTTGTTAGCGATGGTCTTGACGAATACTATTTCACAGAACGCGATTCGGCAGGTTTATACTATGCACCAATATTATTTGCAGCTCAGCACAATTGCACCTACACGCTTACAATATCAGATGTTGATACTAATGGCGATGGGGTGAATGAAACATATACAGCGTTAAGTACTACACCACCCACCTACGAAGTCGATTCAGTACAGTGTACTTACGATAAGTTTATGGATGCTTATAAAGTCGGACTATATGCTTATGAAGACACTATGACCCAAAACTATTATATGTTTGGTGTCGCCATCAACGATTCGCTCATAAGTAATACATATACCAACATGTCATTAACTACCGACAAATGGTTTTCAACTAACTATTGTTGGGGGGCTACCATTTATATTTTTTCTGATGAAAACATTAAAGGACGCGATGTCTGTTTGGGTGATAAGATAACAACACATGTAATGTCGATTAACGAAGATTTCTATAATTACGTAGAAGCAATGGGCGATATAGTTAATGGTTCGAACCCTATGTTTAGCAGCACACCATCCAATGCTGTAGGAAATATTAATGGTGGTGCACTCGGATTTTTTACAGTTATAGCTATAAAATCGAAAGATTGCTATATCACCGAAGTTGGGGATATGGATAAAAAGTAAAAAAATGACGCAGAAAATGGCATAATAGGATCGCATATGTTTACATATACGTGAATATCATTTTTTAGCGACAAATACATTTACAAATATTAACTTATCGTAATGATTGAATAATCAGATATTAATGCAAAAACAGAGGATAATGTCGACAAAAAACGCTTTCAATATTTTGCAGAAGTCGTAAATCCCCCTACCTTTGCACTCGCTTTCTCAAAGGAGATGCGCCTCCACTCAGTAATGGTGTGAGGGTTGAGAAAAAAACTTCAAAA
>JBGUYH010000116.1:0-3833 GCA_045118595.1 Bacteroidales bacterium
ACCTTTTTTAACAAGGCTACTCTATATAGTTCATTTTTCGATTATACATCTGCAATAGATACAGATCTCGCATTCGCCTTCATTTTGTTTTGTGTAAACAAATTAGGTGGTGGATTGGAGCATGCTTTCTTCTTCATCGAATTTTTTCATATACTTTTCTTCTATATAGCAACATTGATAATCAGAAAAGAGGTACCAATATGGTTATGCCTCGTTTGCTATATGTTAGGTTTCTATGCATTGTCACTGAATTTAATGAGACAGTCGATAGCTATCTCATTCCTTCTAATTGGCTATTCGTATTTGATAAAAAATGGTAATATGAAGAAGTATCTAATATTTTTCATATTATCATACTTCTTTCACAAAACAGCTATTATTGCAGGCTCATTTTTCTTATATATACACTATTCAAGTCTACAGATAGGGAATAAAAAACGTCTTTTAACCATTGTCTATGTCTTAGGTTGCGTATTGATATTAGCTATTTTCAAATTCCTATTATCAAAACTAGCATCATTGGGTGGTCGTTTTAGCTCCGTTGAAATGTATGGTGGAGTCGGAAGTGATTTCAAACCTACGCTAACAACAATACTACTACTAGGCGATTGCTTAGGATTAGCTCTGGCAGTTGTGTGCCAATATATGAACCTATTGAATCACAGACACTGCTATATGTATGGCATGATCTGTATTTGTTCTATCATGTCTGAACTATTGGGAGTATATACAGGCTTCGCTGCAAGAATAGGTATGTATTTTGCTGCAACTCAAGCCTTTTATTTGCCTATGCTTACTTGGTCAACAACAATAAATGTCAAAACACGATACATAATAACATTATTAGTCATCTTAGCATTCTTAGCAATATGGCTTCGCTTAGGGGCATCGATGGGACGTACTATACCATATCGTTCTGACATTTTAGGCATATGATTTTACATATTCACATTAATAAATTCATTTGCACATTATACTCAATAATTGCATGTGCAACTATTGTTAAAGCACAAACAATAGTTACACATTCTTTTTCTGCAACCGACACGCTCAACCATCATTATGGCGTTTGTGCCCATATCACACGCCCACAAGTCGATTATATCTACCGCAATCGCGATATGCAAACTATGGATTCTGTTGGCATATCGTGGGTGCGCACCGACTTCGACTTCAGAACTATGTGGCGCTTGAACAATAACTACAACACTGCTATTTTCGATTCTGTAATGATAAGTACTCAGCAAGCCAATAAATATGTGCTGGGCATTCTCGACCGCAAAGCTATTAGTTATGCGTGGGACGATTGGGATAATTATGAACAATACGCCACTTTCATTGTCAACCGTTATCGTAATCAGATTGGTGCATGGGAAATGATGAATGAGGCCGATTGGATTAAAAATGTTGATAGCTTATCAAGCAAATACATATTAACAGCTAAGCAACTCTATACATCAATAAAACAAACAGACCCTAATGCTACAGTCTTAATGAGTGGTGTAGCAAATCCGAAAGGAACTTTTTTTGATGATTTGCTAAGCAGTGGCACTTACCAATATTGCGATGCTATGAATATTCACTCGTATGCCGCACCTGAATCAAATCTTAAGATATTAACATCGGTGGCTGAACGAATGAATAAATATGGTTGCGACAAACCTCTGTGGATAACCGAATGTGGCATGCATACTGTTTCCGATGGCGAATTCAACTTTTATAAAAATGTCTTGCCTGTTGCTTTGGCAAAAATAGGAATAACAGCATCGGATGTGCCTTGTTGTATCATAAGCGATGCAAAACACTCCTTTTTATCCATCACTACCGATGAAGAAGAGCGATACATAAAACCAATGTTCTTATCAGTAGAAAAGATAGGCTTAGACGATTTAAAAACACTCAATGCTGATGAATATCCAATCTTAATAGCTTCTGATACTGAAATTTTTCCCATAACATATTTCGATTCTCTCTATTCTTATGTTGAGAATGGTGGCACCATTATATTACCATTCGGAATGCCACTGTACTACGATGTAGCAGTTAGTGGGAAAGACAAAGGACAACGCAAACAAATGGGCAGTACATATGCTAACAAACTGCATATTAGCACACTAACATGGTGGTCTGACGAAGGAAAACGATTGTCGATTCCAGAAAAAGCAACATGGATAAAAGGTACCGATAGCACTAACATAGATAAGCATAGCGATGGCTTTCAGGTGCGCTTTTTAGATGGGCGCAACATGCAACCTGGCGACAAACTAATACCACTTGTGCAAGCAGGTGATGACAAATACACAGGAATTGTTACAGCTATTTATAATTTGAATAGCAACTTAAAGGGCAATATTATTATCAATTCCCGAATGGACGAATTGCACTACATTGACAAAGAGAAAGAACAAGCCCGACGCATAGCACGCAACCATATAATTGCCTTCTCGTGTGGTGTAGAAAAAGTGTTTACGTATAATTTGCGCTCATTTGAAAATAACCTATCGAATAGTGAAGATAATTACGGCATAACTCATCGCGATTTATCGCCCAAGCCAGCCTATTATGCCTATAAAACACTCACACAAATGCTACCTAATGGGTCGACTCGCCCACAATTATGGTATGATAATAATGTCTATGCTGCATCGTGGCACAATGGCCATAAGTATGTTATTGCTATATGGACAATAGGACACATTGAGGGCATAAGAATTAACATTGCCAACGCATATATTTATAACTATATGGGAGAATCAATAGAAACACCCAATGCAACAATAAGCGATGGCGTAATATTCATACTATCAGACAGTCAGATACAACTCGAAACAGATTCTGACGGCAATAGAATTATCTCACAATAAGATAGGTTCTTTCGCTTAACTTTAAGCATAATCATCTCCGTATCACATTAAAATACTATTTTTGCAACCATAAATAAAATTGCGATGAATTTTCTTGACAGAAATGAATTTAATTTCCAACCTAGTCAGAAAGTGTTGGATGCTATAAAATCGTTTAATCCATCAGATTTGTGCTTTTATACTCGCATTTACGATGAAGGGAAAAAGAGCGTAGTATCTGTTCGTTTAAGTGAAATTTACAATGTTCCAGAAGAACAAGTTCTGCTCGGATATGGTGGTGAAGATATTCTGAAAAATACTGTTCACTATTACCTCACTAAGGGCAACAATAAAACTATTCTTATTCCACAATTCTCATGGTGGTATTACAACTCTATAGCAGCCGAAGTAGAAGGTAAAACAGAGATGTATCCACTCTATGAATTAGACGATACATTTTCATATAATGTCGATGAAGTTATCGAATACACTAATCGCATTTGTCCTCGCATTCTTCTTTTAGCATCGCCCAACAACCCTACTGGCAACTGCTTAACATCGGAAGAAATTGGTCGCATTATGGAGAATATACCAACCGAAACAATGGTGCTTATCGATGAAGCCTATGCAAGTTTCATCTCGAGCGATACCGATTACATAGCACCATTAGTGAATAAATACTCCAACCTCATCATCTCGCGTACACTATCTAAGTTCTACGGATTACCAGGTTTGCGTATGGGTTTCGGTTTCATGGGTGCAGGACACAACGACTTCCTGAAATATGCCAACAAATACTTAGGCTACAATCGTTTTAGCGAAGCTGTAGCTTTGGCTGCACTCGATAGCGATGAACACTATCGCAACGTGGCAAAACAAATGGAATGGGATCGTCAGTTGTTCAAAAACGAATTAGGTCATCTCAACGGATTCAAAGTATATAAGAGCGTAGCTAATTTCATCTTGATAAAATATCCTATCGAGATTAAA
>JBGUYH010000117.1:0-6368 GCA_045118595.1 Bacteroidales bacterium
ACGTTCATGCCAGCATTGTGAAGCTTGCGGAGGAATTCCACTTCGCAGCGAATATCCGAAATGGTGGTAACGACCTTTGTAAGTTTCTTCTTCATCTTTAAATTAAAGTATTAATGAATTTATTTTTTCTCTGTGTTTTTGTTAATCTTGACCAATGCCTCTATACCAAGGCGATACGAATCGAGCCCGAAACCACATATCACACCTACACATACTGGCGATAAATATGAATGATGACGAAACTCTTCGCGCTTATGTACATTACTTATGTGTACTTCGATAACTGGAGTTTTAACTGCTGAAATAGCATCAGCTATAGCAACTGATGTATGAGTATAAGCCCCCGCATTGAGTACTATACCATCAATGCAGAAACCAACTTCGTGAATTTTGTCAATTATAGCTCCTTCATGATTCGACTGAAAATAGTCGATTGTAATGTCGCTGAATTGCTCTCTGAGCTCGGTCAGATAATTTTCGAACCCACGCGAACCATATATTCCGGGCTCTCTGACTCCCAACAGATTGAGATTTGGACCATTAATAATAAGTACGTTCATCTTCAGCAATTTTTCGGGAGGCGAAATTACAACGTCTTTACGAGAAAAAAAAATGGTGAAAGTGCTTTTTGGGTTTAGTTAATTTTTTTTAAACAATTGTTTAAGGTAAAAATATGGCCTACATTTGCTTTGCGCTGACGAAAAATGGCGCTTACTCACTGACAAATTACTCTGCTCGAATTATATAATAGTTTATGAACTGGAACGATGAGATTGAGGGATACACTGAATATCTGAAACTACAACGCGGATTATCAGACAATTCGGTCAAAGCCTATATCAACGACCTTGAAAAACTCACCTCAAGTCTAAGAAAAAATGAAAGAGACGTATCACCTGAAGACGTATCGCTACAAGACTTACGTGAAGCTGTTGAATATTTATCACAAATGGGCATTGGTCCGCGCACACAAGCTCGTGTCATTAGTGGCATTAAGTCGTTTTTCAAATATCTAATGATTGAAGAAAAGATTGAGAAAGACCCAACTGCAATGCTCGAATCACCTAAAATCGGACGCAAACTACCCGATGTTCTCTCTATCGATGAAATTGAAAGAATGGTGACACAAATCGACGTCGACACCCAAGAAGGCTTACGCAACAGAGCCATCGTCGAAACGCTTTATAGTTCAGGACTACGTGTATCAGAATTAGTCGATTTAAAAATATCAAACTTAGAGTTCGATTCTAATTATATAAAAGTAGAAGGTAAAGGTAGCAAAGAACGACTTGTACCTATTGGCCGCAACGCTATGGCCGACATACGCGAATACATAGCCACCACTCGCAACAATGTTAATATAAAGCCTGAGGCTCAAGATATTGTTTTTCTTAATAAATTTGGTGGCAAATTGTCGCGCATTATGATTTTCAACATCATAAAAACGGTGGTTGCAGAAGCTGGAATAAATAAAAACGTTAGTCCGCACACACTTCGTCACTCGTTTGCGACACACTTGGTTAATGGTGGAGCCAATTTACGTGCTGTACAAGAGATGCTCGGACACGAATCAATTGTTACCACCGAGATATATACACACGTAAATACACAATATCTGCGCGATGCTTTAGCCAAGCACCCCGGACTTAAAGAAGAATAACATATGATTAAGAACATATTAACAGCCACATTACTAATGCTAACATTAGCATCTAAGGCACAAAACACAGAAGCTAAACATAGCACACAATACTTGTCGACTGCTGATTTTATCGAAAAAATTGACGACTATAAAGCATCGCGCGAATGGAAATACAAAGGGCAATTACCATGCCTCATCGATTTCTACGCCACTTGGTGCGGACCTTGTAGAGCATTATCACCTGTACTTGAAGAAATTGCTGCTGAATACGATGGCAAAATCATAATATACAAAGTCGATGTCGACAAAGAGAAAGAATTAGCTGCACTCTTCGGAGTAAAAAGCATACCAATGCTATTATTTATACCGATGGAACAAACACCATCTGTTATCAATGGTGGACTACCCAAAGATGCGGTAAAGGAACTTATCGATGTAGTACTTTTGGGACAAAAACCCAAGAACATGAAAATGTGGGAAGGTACAGAGAATTAAATACACGATACATAAATTCGCAACTCACTATTATTGAAACCTTTCTTCACATATCTAATCATTATATTCGCCTCACTGACAGTTTATGGTCAAGGTAGCATTACCACTCGCGAAATAACCAAACTTGATAAGTTTGACCGCATAGTGTTGGCTGCCGACATTAATATGACAATTATAAAAGCTGACAAACCCAAAATTACCATTAAAGGCGAACGTTCGGTAATAGCACAAGTAGTGTGCAAAGTAACCGATGGAGAACTATCTATATACGCTACAAAATTTAAATACAAAAAGACAAAACGTATCGACATAACACTCGAAATCGATAGCGCAATTACATCTGTGTATGGAACATCGGGTAATAAAGTTAGGTGCGAAACAGCTATACCATGCAACAACTTAGTACTAACAGCTCGCTATGGCTGCGATTTCTTTTTCAATGTCAGTGCTGACTTTCTGAAAGCCAAAGCATCACATGGCAGCGACATCCGACTTGTAGGCAACACACGCAAATCAGACTTTTTTGCAGAAAATGCATGCAGCATCAGAGCATTCAATCTCAATAGCAACATTGTTTCAGTAGTAGCTACATTATCGTCCAATGTTGACATTAGCGTAACTGATGTACTCTACACATCGTCGCGCGACAATTGCGAAATACGCTACAAAGGCGACCCACAACAGACACAAATAAACGCTTTCGACAGCAGTCGGGCATTACCTGTTGAAGACGAAACACTCTGAAATGTAAATGTCACCCATCTCACGTTACCAATCAATCTCTTTTTGATTAGTCGAACGTAAATACTCATTGGCTTTGCTAAAATGCTTACAACCTAAAAAACCTCTGTAAGCCGATAGTGGCGATGGATGAGGAGCTGTCAATATCAAATGCTTCGATTTATCTATCAATGCAGCTTTACGAATAGCATATGTACCCCATAACATAAACACCACATTACTTTTTGCTGCCGACACACGTGCTATAACATTATCGGTAAATGTTTCCCATCCACGCCCTTGATGCGATGCAGCCTGATGCGCTCTAACTGTAAGTGTGGCATTAAGTAGTAATACTCCTTGATCGGCCCAACGCTCCAAATTACCCGATAGTGGAAATGGTTTCCCTAGGTCATCAGATATTTCTTTAAATATATTGACAAGCGATGGAGGCATTTTAATACCATCGTTAACCGAAAAACATAGTCCGTTTGCTTGCCCGACATCATGATATGGGTCTTGCCCTAAAATAACAACTTTAACATTGTCAAGTGAGCAATGATCGAAGGCACTAAAAATTTTTGCTGCAGGTGGAAATATCTGAGCATTAGAGTATTCACTGCGCACAAAATTAGTTAGTTGCTCAAAATATGGACTATCAAATTCGGGTTGCAACAATGTTTTCCACGATGCATTTATATTTACTTGCATATTTCTCTTGTTTTATCAATTCATAACCGAATAATCGTGCGAATAGCGCAACATTTGTTCATCAAAAGCCTCGTCATAACTTATTGATATATCAGCAATATCGCCATCAACAACAATAGGCACAAGTTTAGGATTAACAAAACCACTAAATGGTGGCACATTCAAAGCGTTGTAACGTGTGCGAACTTCGTGGTGCAATAATTTATCAGTCTTAACACCATACGTTTCAACCATATTACGAGCTGCCTCGTAGTCACCTGTCGATTTTATGCGTTGAACTTCACGTAACAAGTCGCCAAAGAGAGTGCGCAAAGCTTCATAGTTTGTTATCGAAACATAGTGTTTCCCATTTTTCTCAACTATTGTCACTACACCTGTATCCTTTGCTCTATCAAGCACCCATCGACATATCATTTGTCGGTTACGCATATGAGCCTCTTCTATGTCACACCCATCTTCTATGCGCGACATTTGAACAAGCAGTCCACCACGTAAATAAGCATCGTAGTGTGCCCAAGCTGCCTCTTTGCATGGCAATACACCTATCTCTTGCATTTTCTCATCGGCCATAAAATATAGTGCAAACAAGTCGGCACGTGCTTCTTCTATTGTGCTTCCATAGGCTTTCAAATTGTCGAGTGTAACACCATTGGCCATTTGTCCTGACCCATGTCCCAAACATTCGTGTAGTTGTGTATGAAGTTCATCGGCGACAACACCATATTTTTCTTGTCGTTCAATCTCTGCCTCAGAAAATGCGAACTCACGTAACACTCCACTACCCTTTCCTGCTTCATGATATGCATGTGTAATATTGGCAAGTGAGATTGACTTTGAACCATATTGTTCGCGAATCCAATCAGCATTGGGTAAATTAACTCCAATAGGAGTTGCAGGATAACAATCGCCTCCAAGCATAACAGCACTAATTACGTTCATGCTTACCCCTTTTACACTCTTTTTGCGCCACTCTGTTGCTATTGGCGAATGATCTTCAAACCATTGTGCATTGCCCGATATAAGAGCTATACGTTCCGATGCCTCAACATCTGTTAGTTCAACAATCGATTCCCACGTAGCTTTCAGACCAAGTGGGTCGTTATACACTTCAATAAAGCCATTAATAAAATCAATAATACTCCCCTTTTGTTGTACCCATTTGATACTAAAATCATCAAAATCGGTCAAATTACCACTTTTATAATACTTCACAAGTGCACGAATAACAGACGCTTGTGCTTCATTCTCTGCCACATCAGCAGCTTTATCTAACCAATATATAATTTTCTGAATAGCAGCATCGTACATACCACCAAGTCGCCACACTTTTTCTATCACAACGCCATTGGCATCTTTACATACCTGACTATTGAGCGGATTACATCCTGTTGTAGCATAGAGTCTCTCTACATCTTTCTGCGTAACACCATTATAGAAGTTAACTGCAGAATCGGCAACCAAATCACCTTCAGTGCGCAACCTAACTTTTTTTGTTTTGAACGATTTGTTGAATAATATATCTCGCAAACTATCGAGAGCCCTCTCTGGTGTTGTACCAACACTATTCAAAAATACATCAATAGGAATATTGTGCATCCATTGCAATAGTTCAGACTCTGTAAAATCAGGCACAAATTTGTCGTTGCTATAATGATGATGAATTCCATTTGCAAACCACACACGCTTAACAAAAGTTCCAAAGCGAGTATCAAGTTTATCATTCTTCACCTGAAACTGATATATAGTTTCCAAAACTCTGCGCAATAACAATACATTATCGCCATTCTGATGCCAAAAAATATCACGTCCCCACAAAGCTGCCTCAGAAAGGTAGTATAATAATTTTTTTTGTTTGAGTTGCAATTTTTCAAATCCAGGTACATTGTATCGCAATACCCTTATGTCGGCAAATTTATCAACGATTACAGAGTTCATAATGATATAATATAAAAACGGAGTGCAATATTCGTTTTTTTCTTCATCAAAAACAAGTGAGGCGAGAAAACGAGGTCAATCTTTGATTTTTTATGCTTCAATATTTGTGGTTTCATAAATTAGTAGTAATTTTGCGCCCGATTTATAACCATAAAATTAATAAGTCATTATGTTAAATCAGTATGAAACCGTTTTCATTTTAACTCCCGTTTTATCTGATGCCCAGATGAAGGAAGCGGTACAGAAATTCAAGGACTTGATCCTTGAAAACGGAGGAGAAATTGTAAACGAAGAGAGCTGGGGCTTGCGCAAATTAGCATACCCTATCCAGAAGAAGTCGACAGGCTTCTACAACCTTTTCGAGTTCAAGGCTGAACCGAGCTTCATCGACAAGTTCGAAACAGCTTATCGCCGCGATGAGCGCGTACTCCGTTTCTTAACATTTAAGATGGAGAAGTACGCTATCCAGTACAGCGAAACAAGAAGAAACGCAGTTAAAAAAGAAGAAGTAAAGGAGAACTAAGACATGGCACAGACTCCATCAGAAATTCGTTATCTCACACCTCCTACTGTTGAGATTAGAAAGAAGAAGTATTGCCGTTTCAAGAAAAGCGGCATCAAGTATGTAGACTACAAGAATCCTGAGTTCCTCAAGAAATTCTTGAACGAGCAGGGCAAGATTTTGCCACGTCGAATCACCGGCACTTCATTGAAGTACCAACGTAAAGTGGCTCAAGCCATCAAACGTGCGCGTCATTTGGCATTGCTCCCATACGTAACTGATTTGTTGAAATAAAAAGAGGAGGATACGCAATGGAAGTAATACTTAAAACTGATGTGGCTAAATTGGGTCACAAAGATGACG
>JBGUYH010000118.1:0-10402 GCA_045118595.1 Bacteroidales bacterium
CTTCAAGTAGTGTCAACTTTCCACCATCAGCTTGCGGAGTGTTCAAATAGTTAATGGCATCGCTTGGAGTTGAAGCAAAATAAACAGTATCGAGATGGCATTGTTTCATAAAATTTTCTTCTACCATCTTAACCAATTGAACACGTAAACTATCGTAGAAACCATCGGTATTGAGTACAACAATAGGTTTATGCAACAGACCAAGTTTCTTATCTGCCATAGCATCAAAAAGTTCATCCATTGTTCCTGTACTGCCTGGCAAAATAAAGATAACATCGGCAAGGTCAATCAGCATTCGTTTTCGTTCGGCCATGGTGTTGGTCAATCGCATATCGGCAACACCTTTATGCTGCCATTCTACTTCGACCATAAAATTGGGTATAATACCTATAACTTCACCGCCTAAACGTAGAGCCTCATCGGCCACACAGCCCATTAATCCTACACTGCCTCCACCATACACTATTCCGTAACCTGCACCAACAAGTAATTGTGTAAGTTGTTTAGCATCATCGAAAAAGACTTGACGCAATTTCGGACTCGATGCACAAAATATCGTAGCTCTTTTGGTTTTATCGTTGTTCATTATGTCTTCTTCTGCCTAATTTATTAAATGGTATCTGATACTCTATTGTGTATGTAAAACCTATTCCTGCTTTTGTATCGCCACATTTACCATAACCAGGAATTGCATAAGGTTCGAGTTCGCCATTATGAGCCGATGCTACAAGGAAACGACCTCTGAATGTCCACCCCATATAGAAATTACGAAGCACTTCACAACGGATGCCAAACACAGCCTCAAGCATATGACTATTAACTGCCGAATTACTTACCGAACCCGAATAACTTCCCCAATAACTATCAACAATATTAAAATTGTTGGCCTCGTGCATTTGCCATGCATAGCCATAGCGCATACCAACAAAAATATTATCATTGACAGGAAAATCTTCAGACTGAAACAAATCGTAATCGACACCTATCTTGATAAATGTCCCGTTCGATTTGTACGAAAAATTATTGTTTGAATATTGTGTATTCTGAAATCCCACTTCGGCATTTGCCCACCATTTATAGTTGAATCCATAACGACCGATGAAAGTAAAACCCGTATTTTCACTTTGAAAAATACGCATTATGAATGGCGACATATCGATACCAAGTGCCAAACCTTGATCTTTCATCACTGTAATCTTTGGTGTGTATTTCACATCGTCATCATCAGTCGAGTTTTTCTGTGAAATTTGCGCATCGGTTTGAGTTGATCCACTTTGTGCAACTGCAGTGACTGCCGACCCCAAAATTAAAGTTAATATACTAATACACAAATATTTGAACATTCTCAATACTTTCATTATAATTAACTTCGGCATACGATATAGATACAGAATCGATAAAAACATTTGTATGCCCAACTGAATCAAGTGTAAGTTCCATTGTTATGCCACCACTACCTGAAACTGGCGACAAGCGTTTTCTGTATGAAAAGAACAATTCATCTTGCAAAGTTTGTGTCTTGAAAACATACTTTGTTGTATCTGCATTCATATTCATATTAAGAAACAACGTTGACACCGATTCGGTATCATACAACAACGAATCTTCTCGACCTATACCATAAACTTGCACATTCGTCAATGTGGTATCGTTGTGAGTGCTGCGCGAATAGAGACCAACTTGCACAGTATGCTGATATGACATCAACATATCATCGGTGTTGTTACATGCTTGCAGCACAAGGATTACCAATACTGATGCTAATATTCTTACATTCTGATTCATGCTGCAAAGATAGATAATAAACTTCTTTTTCTAATTTATTATCCCGACACTTTAATATAACAACTTTAGTAAAATAACATACTGCATCATATTTATCTATATATCAATTAATTACTTGTACAGTATCAGTCAGCATCACCAAAGGTTCTTCTTCCTCCTCTTCCGATTCTGCCTCAGCTATAGCTTGACGCATACGCTCCTCCATATCGGCTTGCTGACGTTCTTGATCCGACATCAAACGTGTAGGTAAAGCTAATCCTGACATTCGATATGTATCTCTGATAACAGTTAATCGGCGAGCTAACGACAAGGCATCATTCTTGGCTTGTTCATCGGCCTTTGCTTTCTTTTTGAGCTTGGCTGTTGTTATATCAAAATCGAGATTCGATGGAGTGCCTGTTATTGTAACACCAGCTTTAAATGGAAGTGGCGATTTTAATATTGAAACATGATAATTCATATTCATATCCAAATCTTGCGAACCACCAATAACTGCACTATATCTGTCGATATTAGCAACAAAAGGCAATACGGTTACTTTACCAGAATCGACTAAAACATTGAACGACAATGTATCAATGATATTCTCCTTTTTGTTTTTAAACATCAATATTTTAGACAATCGTGCAAATGTCTCACCATCAAGCAATACTAGATGTCGACCACCCATAAACAGCGATACTTGAGCGGTATTGACGTTAGGCATCATGGTGCTATCAAGTTCAGCTTTTACCGTCATGTGGCAATCTATCTTTCCTTTAAACGATTGCATCATTGGCATAACTGAATCGAGGCTAAGATCAGATATTAGTTCTCCTATATCGGCTTGTTTCCAACGTATATATGCATCAACATCGGCTCGTTGACGTTCTCTATCGCCCTTATAAGCCATTATTGACAATGCACGCGAATTGCCATATTTGAATAGTGTGTGCGTCATGTGCAAACAACCATTTACCACTTCAATTTCGCCACGAATATCTTTTACGTCCAACTTATTGTATAACAGTGTATTAACATTCGCATTCAAGCTAAATCGTATACGGTCGGGGATGTCGATTATGCCATGATGTTGCTTATTGACTAACGAAGTATCGACCATAGTTGGCTCTATGTACGATGTATCGCTCATAGCTGCAATTTGTTCAAGAGTTGTAGTGTCGGTATTAATATAGGCAGCTATTAACTCATTGCAATTTATGGTATCAGCATTAACATTGAGCGATGCTTTTATCTGTTTATGACGATATATAGAACCGAACAAATCATAAGCTTGAGCATCTACACTGAACGATGTTTGTCCGGCTCTTATGTGCGAATGTTCGATGCTTATGACTTTGCCATTTTGTGACAATCGTGTATTGGTAGCTACAATAGGTAATTTATAAAAAGGCATATTTACTCTCACTTGCAACACTTCAGCAGAGAGATTTGAGTTCCACGTCGAATCACCAGTTCGCTCAAGCATGGCGCTACTTTTTACTCCATTTGTAAATCCTCTGACACTCCAAATACGTGAGAGTATGGTATCGGCATTCACCGTAGCTTCCATATGCGGATAGCGTTTATTGCCTTTCATTGGTCTAACAAGAGCGTTCGACTTTACATTTTTGGCAAATATTGCAAGTGTATCCATTTTAAGAGCTATTCGGCGAGCAGTAAACTCTCCTTGTATTGGTACTATTTGTGTTGTATCACCTTTCATCAATGTCTTTCCGCGCGTTTTAAAATCTCTCACACGCAATCTCATCTCATTAGTTTGCAACTCCAGACGCGCTACCTTTGCTCCTATCTTGAGTGTATCATTGCCATCGAAACGCATAGATGCATCGCTACGTAACTTAAAGTGAAGCGTATCGTTAGTTACAGCAATGCTACCTGCATCGAGTTTTCCGCGCACACGTATTCTACCAAAATTACGATCTCGTATGTCGCTATACTTAAAACTAGTAGATAGGTCGGCATCAACAACGCCACACATTGTTGTATTGGCAATGGGGAATACATTCATTAGTGATGCTAAATCGACATGTGCTTTTATCTTGGCTACAATGTTTGCATCGGTGAGTAACTGAGTCATTTTGACAACTGACTCTACTTCCGATTTTCCACCCTTAAAATGAAATATCTCTAAATTCACATATGAAGAATCAGGTTTTTGCGGATTAATAAGAGCGTTAAACACTGCTGTTAAGTCATCAACACCTTGCTTCATTCCCTCATAGTGTCCTTTTATGCCATTAATTTCAACATTGCAACCAACCACTGGCTTATTATCGTTATCATAACGTCCCCGAACATATCCATGAGCTTCAATTGTTCCTTCTTCAACAACAATATCTTCATTCACTAAGTTGTTAGGTATCAGTGCAAATAGTTTCTGAACACTTGGCGAGTCGATACCATACCGCACATCGACATTGAGCCCTGCTGTATCTGTTTGAAGCCATCCATCGATGTCGATTGCATGACCATCAAAAGCTATTGAGGCATCACCAATACCACACTTCTGTGCATCAAAATCGTAGTTAACATGTCCCTCTATTTCAACTGGCATTCTGCGTAAGATACGGGTATCATCTATTTTTATTGATGTTCGTCTGTCAGAAAAATCAATATCAAAATCAACTTCATCAGCTCCCACAACTCCATCTAACTGCATATAAATACTATCTGCTCTAAAATACATTTGCGATAGTTTATTGGCATAGGCAATACGCACATTTTTAAAGCGTAAATGTCTAAGCGACACATTAGTTGTTGATGATGTATCGCTATCTGACACGTTAGTTGTATCGCTTTTCAATATGTCCCAGTTGTTGCGTCCGAGTGAATCGGTATGAAGACGTATGCGTGAATTTGTCAACCCCACTCTACCGATAACGACATCGCCAGTACAGAGGGTATACATCAAATCGAGACCTGCCCGTAACTGACCAATGCGTGCCAAAGTATCGCGTCGTGCTATAATAGTGTCAGTCTCAAGTTTATGAAAAGCATGACTAACTATTTCGGCATCAGTTATCTTAACTCCAAAATGAGGGAATGACGAAAAGAATGTCACCTCTACCGAACCTACCTTAACATCGGCATCGAGATATTCATGTGCATACTTGAGCACAATGGGAGTTAACTTCTCTGGGGTAACAACAACATTAATTACAATGGCGACTACTGCACAAAAAACAGCAATCAATATGGTTATAATCTTTGCTACTAACTTGAGTCGAGCAGCTATTTTTTTTGTCATCTTTTCTGATTTTTGCTTCTGATATAAATGCAAATATACTCCTACTCTTTCACTTCTCCAACAACGAAATTATTTTATCAACCAATAGTTCATCGGTGGCATCGAACCACACATATTCGCCCTTCGACTTAAACCAAGTCATCTGTTTTTTTGCATATCGACGGGTATTTGTTTTGATTTTTTCTACTGCTTCTGTTATCGTCATTTTCCCATCAATATAATCGAACATTTCTTTATAACCAACTGTATTGAGCGAATTCAGATGACGCATAGGCAAACATTGACACACCTCTTCTTCTAATCCGCTACGTATCATTTCATCAACCCTCTGACCTATTCTATCAAACAGCTCTTGCCGTTCGCGACAGATGGCTACTCTAATGATACGAAATGGGCGCTCTACTTTACTATTTGTACGCAGCGATGTATACGTTTGTCCCGATTGCAAACACACTTCGATAGCATGAAGCACTCGCTTGTAATTTTGCTTATCAACTATATTGTAATGTTCTGGATCAAGACGTTGAAGCTCACCAAGCATATATTCAAGTCCGTTATGCTCATAGTCTGTCCACACTTGTTTGCGCACCTCATCGCTTATAGTTGGTATCTGATCTATTCCATTACAAACAGCATCAACATACATCATTGAGCCACCAGTGAGCAACACAACATCGTTAGTTACAAATAGTTTTTCAAGTAATGCCAAAACATCTTGTTCAAACTCATAGGCACTATAATAGTCGGTTACCGAACGATGCCCTACTAAATGATGTGGCACACGTGCCATTTGCTCTGTAGTTGGCGATGCTGTACCTATTTTGAGTTCACGATACACTTGTCGACTATCTGCCGATATTATCTGACAATGTAACTGCTCTGCTACTCGCAATGCCGTTTCGGTTTTGCCAACTGCAGTTGGACCTACTATTACAAGAAGTGTTTTCTCCATAGGAATATTAATAACAAATACAAAGATAAAGGCTAAATGCTCTCGAAACAAGAAAATGCTTTTAGTTGTACCTATATGCACATCTAACTACATAAATATCTGCACAATGAAATCATATTTAATCATAATAACATTCTTATTTACAACAATAATATAACAAATACAATGAAGCCAATGACGAAGACTTATAAAACCATTTATAACACAAAAAAAAGACGCATTCTCAGCATATGCTGAAATGCGTCTTTTCTTATTAGTAATAATAATCTTACTTACCTTCGCCTAAAGTTGCTATAGCCTTATCTATACGAGCAAGCGTTTCATCTTTACCAATAAATTCACTTATTGCAAAGATGCTTGGGCCTTGACTTATACCTATTATGGCTATACGCAAGCAGTTCATCAACTGCCCCATCGAGTATTGATTATCAACAACCCACTGATGAATCTTTGGTTCTGTTGCTTCAGCTGTAATATTACTTTCTGCTGCAAGTTGCGAACGTAGCTCTTTAAGTTTTGCCACATTATCAGCTTTCCAGAACTTTGTAACCGACTTCTCATCGTACTCAGTTGGTGCTTCAAACATATATATTGTAAGTGGGAGCAAATCTTTAGGAAATACAGCGCGTTCCTTTATCAAGCTAATAGCCTTAGCTGCACGCTCTTTTGTTGCAACAATACCCTTATCAGCAAGCATTGGGAGTAACTTCTCAGCCAATTCGTTATCATCGGCCACACGCATATATTGCTGATTGAACCACTTCGCCTTATCCGGACTGAAGCGAGCACCACTCTTACTAACTTTTTCGAGTGAGAACTGATCTATAAGTTCTTGCATCGAGAATATCTCTTGCTCAGTACCTGGATTCCATCCCAAAAGTGCAAGCATATTGATAAATGCTTGTGGGAAATATCCATCTTCACGATATCCATTGGCTGTAGAACCATCAGGAGCAGTCCAAAATAGTGGGAATACAGGGAAACCAAACTTATCGCCATCACGCTTCGAGAGTTTACCTTGTCCTTGTGGTTTGAGCAACAAAGGTAGATGTGCAAATTGTGGCTGAGTATCGCTCCAACCAAAAGCACGATAAAGTAAATAGTGCAAAGGCAATGATGGTAACCACTCTTCGCCACGTATAACATGGCTTATTTCCATCAAATGATCGTCAACAATATTGGCCAAATGGTATGTTGGCAATTGATCAGCTGACTTATATAGTACTTTATCATCAAGTGTCGATGAGTTTATTGTTATATGCCCGCGGATAATATCGTCCATCTGAACATCTTCATTCTCTGGCATTTTGAAACGAATAACCCAAACGTCGCCTCGTGCGATACGAGCCTTTACTTCGTCTGCAGACAATGACAACGATGTTTGCAATTTCTCACGAACAGTATAATTGTAAGCAAATGTTTTTCCTTCTGCTTCATATTGCTTACGCAGTGTATCAAGTTCATCTGCTGAATCAAATGCATAGTATGCATTGCCACTCTCTACAAGTTGCTGAGCATATTTCAAATAGATTTCTTTACGCTCACTCTGACGATATGGAGCATGTGGACCACCTTCATTAATGCCTTCATCAATGGTTATACCACACCACTTCAAAGCTTCCATAATATACGCTTCGGCACCTGGCACGAAACGTTGTGAGTCAGTATCTTCTATGCGAAGGATGAAATCGCCACCATGACGGCGTGCGAAAAGATAGTTGTACAGAGCAGTACGAACACCACCTATATGTAGTGCTCCTGTCGGACTTGGTGCGAAACGCACTCTTACTCGTCTTTCAGCCATTTTATTGTATCGCTATATTATATAAATGCATTTACACAAAAAAAGCCGTCATCACTGACAGCTCTTTACCTTTATTTAGTAGCCTCTAGGAGAATCGAACTCCTCTTTAGAGATTGAGAATCTCTCGTCCTAACCGATAGACGAAGAGGCCATATCATTGTCATTTTTTTGACGGTGCAAAGGTAGCAACCATTTTTTTAATACACAATAGAGTAGCGAACTTTTTTAAGTTCGCCACTCTTATTTCACAACTTTTTGCAATTATGTTAATCCTTTTACTATACTTATGCCTAGTATCTACTACTCTTCTATTGCACTACCTACCAATTCACGCTGCAATGCAGCCATCTTTATTGCTGTAACAGCACATTCGGTACCTTTATTACCCAGTTTACCACCACAACGATCAAGAGCTTGTTGCAAATTATCTGTTGTAAGTAATCCGAAAATAAATGGTATATCGTAATTGGTATTAAGCGTTGCTATACCTTGAGTTGTTCCTTGACACACATAGTCGAAGTGTGGGGTATCGCCTCTTATGACGCAGCCAAAACAAAGCACCGCATCTACATCAGTATAATCAGCCATCCATTTCGATGCTGCTATAAGTTCAAAGCTGCCAGGTACATATCTGACCAATATATTATCATCAGTTGCCCCATGCTTACGCAGAGTTTCTAATGCTCCTTCAAGTAGAGCACCTGTTACATTGTGATTCCACTCCGAAACTACAATACCAAATTTCATATCGCTTGCTGATGGCACTGTATTAGGATCGTATTGCGATAAGTTTTTTAATATGCTTGCCATATTTATTTATAATTCAAAAAATGGGGACACTCAAACAAGTATCCCCATTCTGATTATTAGAAAAAGCTATATTATTTCACTGCATTAAGATACTTACCAGCAAGGACAGCTTGAGCACTTGTAGGATAATCATCTTTTACTTGCTGATAAACTTCCTTAGCTTTAGCTGCATTACCTTCAGCCTCATAAGCGGCGCCCAACTTCATTAGAAATATTGGTGCTGCTACTTTATTACCACTATTACCTGCTTTTTGATATGCAGAAATAGCAGCTGCATTGTTACCGAGTTCGCTTTCTGCATCACCAACAAGACCTTGAGCAAAGGCATTGAGTGTTTCATCATCTGACGAGAAAGACTTGAGGTAATTCTTTGCTTGTTCAAACTCACCTAATCTGAGGTAGCATACACCTGCATAGTAACTTGCTAAATTACCTGCTGGTGTTGAACCATATTGGTCAATTATATCAAGAAAACCAAGATTCTGTCCGTCACCATTAAGAGCCAAACGGAAACTATCGGCTTCAAAATAATATTGTGCATTGAATATCTCTTTCTGTGCATCTACTTTGCGTGGCTGCACATAGAGTGAGTTTACTATCCAAACTATCGCTACCAAAGCAATGATTGCAAGTGCTACCAATGCGATTGACTTTTGGTTATTTTCAAAGAACTGTTCTGTCTTTGTCAAGGCAACTTCACCACTCTTTAGGTATTTTTCTGCCTCCTGATCTGCTTTATTTTCTGCCATATTATGGTTATATTATACTTTTTTCGTTTTCGAGGTGCAAATTTATATCTTTTAGCTTTATTTCAAAAGATTTTATTCCATTTTCTTGGAACAATAAAATGCATACCACTATCAGCTACATCGAAAAAACACATTTCTGTGTTCATTGCATCACTAATTGCGTTTTTTAATTTCTCGTTATTAGTATTACCTGTGGCTATTACCTTGCCCTCTTTCATTATTACCACCACATCGGCGAGTGCGAAAGCCATGTTCAAATCGTGTATCACTGTTAACACTATTTTCCCTTGTTGCTTCAATATCTGCATAACCGATGCAACTTCTATTTGGTTTATTACATCCAGATTTGACATCGGCTCATCCATAAGTACGATGGGCGTTTGTTGAGCTATCATACGTGCAATAGCACATAACTGACGCTCACCACCACTCAACTCTATCAATCTACGATGCGACAAATGAGTTATTTTCGATAATTCTAAAGCTTTATCAATTGCTCTAATATCGGCATCGTTAACATTCATTCCCAACATATTCTGATATGGCACTCGTCCCAATGCAACATATTCACACACTTGCATATCAGTTATAGGCAACTGCTGTTCAACCATTGAGACATATTGCGAACGTTTTCTACGCGACAATGACAACATATTCATTTGTTCGCCATTGCTATGCATTATTATCCGCCCACTACACAAATCCACATCGCCAATTATCGACTTCAGTAGTGTGGTTTTTCCACTACCATTTCGACCAACAATTACAACAATCTGCCCTGCCTCTACCGATAATGTAACACCTTTAACCACTATCTCTGAGCCATAACACGCACTCACATTATCCAACTCCAAAACCATCATCTGTATGTTTTTCTATTTTTGGCCAAGATAAATACAAAAAACAATCCTCCGAATATTCCACTAAAAACGCCAACTGGCAATTCAGCTGGATATATTATTCGACACGATAACATATCACATCCCAACAAAAATGCACCTCCCAATATGCCACTCATCGGCAAAACCCATCTGTGCACACTATCTACTAAC
>JBGUYH010000119.1:0-13474 GCA_045118595.1 Bacteroidales bacterium
GGATTGTAGCGGTCGAGGTCGAGTGTGATTATATCGATAATATCACGATTGGAATAGATATTTATAAGGTTGATAAATGTATGACCATTCTGAAGCTTTGGCGCATCTTTATGCCACGACACGCTGCCACGTTGTATATCGAGAAATCTGCAATATGAATGCGAATTAAGCGAATTGCGATAGAAACGCGTGTTCCACTTGTTTTTGAGAATGCGGTCGAGGCGCGTGTCGTACATCGAAGCTAATACTTCGGCTTCGGGCGCACCGCTTTTGCTGCCAATGGTGAATGTGGCTGTTTGTGTAGCGCCCGGCACATTATGGTCGCGCCACGTAGCAAGCTGTATGTCGAGGTCGGTATTCTCTTCGGCTTTCTGCACCGACATCGACTCGTCGAAGGTCTCGTTGTCCTTGGTTATGCTCGCCATAATATGCAGTTCCATGTAGTTGAGTTTGCTCACAGGAATAGCCACCGACAGTTGCTTTATCTCGCCCGAAAGCGCTACATAACGGCGGTCGATAATCTTGCCAGCATACTCCACCAATACCAGCATTTTAGCTTTGGGCAAGTTGCTGCCAACGTAGAAATGATAATCCTTGCCAGGCGTGAATTGTTTGTCGGTTTTGCCAAGGTAAATCTCTTTCCTTAGCTCGCACTTGCCTTCGCGAGCGCGCAGACAAAAGTCGCGTTCCGCCCCAAGAGCTTTGCCAGTGTAGCTCGTAGCCTCCGCCGTAATGCGGTAGATGCCCGTAGCCATATCTTTAGCCGAAATACTTATTGTGGTGTCGCCATTCACTTCTACCGTTTTGCGCAAAATGGTGTCGGCAACGGTGTATATAGGAAATCTTTCGTATGTATGAGTAGTAGAGCCTATTATGGTGTCGCTCTCGAGCCCTACGTATGGCTTGTAGCCTCGCGATGGACGCATCTTGCAAATAGTGTAAGTAACCTTATTGCGGTATGGCTGACCATTGAAGTTATGGCTATAGAGCCTGAACGAAATGCTGTCCGTATTCTCGAATTCATTGTTTGCGAACAACTCCAACGAACTACCATATTCGCTCACCACAACGCGAGTTTCGGCTTCGGTGGTTTCGCCTGCAAGGTCGGTCATCTCGGCGAAGATAGGGTAGTCTTCATAACCATCGGTGCTATCGGTGGCAAGCGTGTAGCTGAAACGCCCTTCGGCATCGGTGCGCACGGTGCAAATGGTGTCGTTCAACTCGTCTTCGATTTCTATCTGCGCATCTATAATAGGCTTATTATCAGCCGAGAAAGCATGTCCGCTCATCTTCACGCTGTCGCCGGGCGCAATGGCTACTTTTATTGGCTCGAACTCAATGCGGTTGCCGCTGCGTTTGTATTCCTCAATACTTATGCTGCAATAACTTGATGCAGATTTATCTCTCTTCGCGTTTATCTCAATATTTGCATGGCCGAGGTCAACGTCCTTAGGGATGCGCAGTTTGCAGCTTGCCGTGCCGAAGTCGTTGGTGACGATGGTGGTGTCGGCAATTTTAGTGTCGTTGTGCGAGCGCAGAACAACCTCCAACTTCTGAGGCTCGGTTTCTGCCCATTTCTTTTCGTAGTTAGCCTTATAGAGCCACGCCTTCAGCTCCACGGTTTGTCCTGGGCGGTATATTTTGCGGTCGGTAACGATGGCAATGCGTGTGTCGGTTCGGTCGCGGAATTTGTCTCTGCTATATCCCGACGCCGAAATCTCTATTTGGTCGTTGCCGTTGCACACTTTGCGGTTCTTCCATTTCTTGTCGATGGTCAGCATGCCGAAGTCGTCCACATTCTTACCGTCGATGGTGGCTTTGGGAAGAGGTTCGCCGTTGGTAGCGCTGCGCAGAACAATTTGCGTTTCGCCATTGTTGTAAATATTCATAGCCGAAATGTCGGTCACCTGAAAATGGTTGCGAGTAAGCAGCGTGTCGTGGCGAGCCACAATTTCGTAATGACCAAAAGGCAGTTCACGCAGTTCGGTGTATGTCTCTTGTCTGTCTACGCGCCCGCGAGCCTTCGGAATGCTGAAATGATAGGTAGCAACGGGCTTTTCGTTCGTCGGGTTGAAATCCTTCACATCGCCGTTATTTATGCGATAAATATCTACGTCGACAGCCTCTAAGTTCTTGGTAGCTATGCGGATAGGTATGTTGCTATTAGGTATGTAAGCACGTCTTACACCAACTTCAAGACCCTTAGCATTTATATTGTTCAATTTGTCGTTCGTGAGTTTCAATGCCTTGCCACGCAGCACTTTAGCCGCTTTTTGCAGATGCGCCACGGCAGTGTCGGCGTATGCATCGGAGAGGGCAGCAGGTTTGTTATTTATGAGCGCCATACTGCTATAATAATCGCCACTTACGAAATAGGCCAAAGCCTCCGTTTCGGGCGAGAATGCAAGCTTGTGTATATGCTGTGAAATCTGGCGCATTTTATCGGCGTTGAAGCCATTTCGAGCCTTTAGCATCTCGTAGAGAATCTTGCTCGTGGGTGTGCCCTCGTCGCTCCATTGCTTCATTATCGAATCTCCTGTGGATAGGCAACTAAGTTCAACGGCCGATAGCATCATGTAGTCGTAGAGGCTCATAGGTACGATGATGTCGTTGCTATCCACGGCACAGTAGGCACTCAGGCGGCTCAGCGTGTCGCGGCGTGCAGCTATGTCGGTAGCAAACGTATTGTATTTCCAATGTGAAACGATGGCCTTGCGCAGCATCAGCATCTCGGTGAGCGGAGTCCAAGCCGAGGCAATCTCCTTGTCGATAGTCGTGAGCATATTTTCGGTCGTCTCTATGCGGTTGGCATTGAGCGAAAGCTCTTTATCGATGAGAATAAGCATCTGGCGCGTGTCGCATGTAGACTTTGCCCTGCGTTTGGCTTCGGCAAAATAGGGTTCGGCACTCCGCGGCAAATCGTGCCTCATACACGAGTCGATAGCCGCCTCCAACTGTTTATCGGTCAGAGTCTTTACACTATTATCAGACTGTTTTTTTATAGCAAATGATACGGTAGCCACAAGCGCCACCAAAGCAAGGTAGAGAGAACGTTTCATCGTCATTGTTTTGATAACTTTGTTATGCAACACAAATGTAGATATTATAATCGACAATTGATAGCGATAGTTAATAATTGATAATTGGCAGTTGATAACAATATTCCATTGCATAAAATTAGCAATTCGCCATCTCAATTCTTAATTGATGTTGTATCTTTGCACTCAACACAACAAAAGCAAATACAATTCAACTAAATGAATCAGGAAGTAATTAAATTCGTTCCCATATTGAAAGAAAAAATATGGGGCGGACATAAATTGCACACACTGCTCGGTAAGAATCTTGACACTTTGCCCAATGCTGGCGAGAGTTGGGAATTGTCGGCTGTGAATGGCGATGTGTCAGAAATAGCTAATGGCGAGCTAAGAGGTATGAGGCTCGACGATGCCATTGCTCGCTTTAAGGGTGAGTTGGTAGGTGCGAAGGTGTATGAACGCTTCGGCAACGAATTTCCTTTGCTTATAAAATTCATCGATGCCAACGACAATTTGTCGATACAAGTACACCCTGGCGATGAGATAGCTAAAGCACGTCATAATAGTTTTGGAAAGACGGAAATGTGGTATGTTATCGATGCCGAAAAAGGTTCGAAACTAATATCAGGTTTTGCCACAAAGATAGATGCAGCGGAATATGAAACGTTGGTAGCAGAGGGACGTTTTGTCGACGTATTGGGCTCGTACGAAGTGAAGCGTGGTGATATTTTTTTTATGCCTTCAGGTAAAGTGCATGCCATAGGTACTGGCGTAATGGTAGCTGAAATACAGCAAACATCTGATGTAACATACAGGGTCTACGATTATAATCGGCGCGATGCACATGGCAATACACGTGAGTTGCATGTGGCGGAGGCTAAAGAGGCTATTAACTTCTCCGATCTTGATTCAGGGCAGCAACATTATACACTGACTAAAAACGAACGCACCGAAGTTGTAGATTGTCCATATTTTAAAACTGGTGTTGTGAGTGTGGATGGAACAGCAGTAAGAGATTATTCACAGATTGATAGTTTTGTTGTACTTATGTGTGTTAAAGGTTCAGTACAAGTAGGACAAACAGCGCTGCATTTTGGTGAAACAGCAATGATACCAGCATGCGTCAATGGCATTACTATTACATCTGATGAAAATTCTGAATTGTTAGAGGTATACGTGTAACAACGATTTTTTCCAATTTTAGTTTTGACCATAAAAATTAATCCCGACATCAGCTCAGAGGCGATGTCGGGATTTTTAATGTGTGTGTAATTATATGGTGATGATTACATGTTCATGCCACCGTCAACTTGGATAACCTGACCAGTAACATATGAAGACAAATCACTTGCGAGGAACGTAGCCACGTCAGCAATATCTTCAGGTTTGCCTCCACGACGGAGAGGAATTTTCTTCATCCAATCTTCGCGAACAGCCTCAGGAAGTTGAGCGGTCATTGCGGTCTCGATGAAACCCGGAGCGATAGCGTTTGCACGGATGCCCTTAGGACCCATCTCTTGTGCTACCGATTTAGCGAGGGCAATCATACCAGCTTTAGAAGCAGCGTAGTTAGACTGACCAGCGTTACCGTGAACACCAACAACACTTGCCATGTTGATGATAGAGCCTTTGCGTTGGCGCATCATGATAGGAACAACGGCGTGGATGAAGTTGAATGCCGATTTGAGGTTAACGTTGATAACGGCGTCCCACTGCTGTTCGGTCATGCGGAGCATAAGGCCGTCTTTAGTGATACCTGCGTTGTTAACAAGAATATCGATAGTACCAAACTCTTCTTTGATAGCAGCTACAACCTGCTCAGTTTGAGCAAAGTCAGCAGCATTTGATGCAAAAGCTTTTACTTTAACACCGAGAGCTGCAATCTCTTTCTCGGTCTGTTGTGCATCTTCGTTGATTACAAGGTCGGTGAATGCAATGTTGGCGCCTTCTGAAGCAAATTTAAGAGCCAAAGCCTTACCAATGCCACGTGCAGCACCTGTTACAACTGCTGTTTTTCCTTCGAGTAATTTCATTTTATCTTAATTTGATTTGTATTCTGCATTTTTTGCGGTGCAATATTAGCGAATAATGTTGAGAATAGAAAATAGCTATCCATAATTGACGATGTGCAATTATTTCAAATCTAATCCTAATTCAGTAGCTAATAGCGAAAAAGCCTCACCTGCTTTAGCTTGTATGTGAATGTCGGTAAAGCGAGTTGTTAGTGCCGAAGCCGATGGGTTGACTTCGATAATGGTTGCACCATGTTGCTTGGCTTTGATAGGTATCATACCAGCAGGCATAACTTCAGCGGTAGTACCTACTACGAGTACTACATCGGCATTTTCTGCAGCATCAAACGATTTTTGGAATGCATTGGTTGGTATGCCTTCGCCAAAAAATACGAAATCGGGTTTGAGTAAAGCTCCACATTGTGGGCAGTGAGGTGGTATGTTGTTTAAGTCCATATCTTGTGGTTGTATGGTGTAGTGGCATTTGTCTGATGTGCACACTACACGTCCCGCTGTGCCATGAAATTCCATCACATTGTGCGAACCAGCCTCTTGATGTAAGAAATCGATATTTTGTGTAACAACACATTTGAGTAAGCCTTGTTGTTCCATCAGAGCCAAAACTTTATGTGCAGCATTGGGCTTTATCTCAGTTTTGAACATAAAATTGTAGAAAATCTCTTTTATGGCTTGCCACGATTCAAGTGGATGTGAGTAGAAATAATCAATATCGAGACACTGAGGATCGTATTTGCTCCATACCGCATTTTCGGCCCCTCTAAATGGTGGTACTCCACTTTCTACTGAGATGCCTGCACCAGTGAAAGCTATTGCATATTTGGCATTGCGTAGTGCATTGGCTGCTCGTTCTATTTGTGAGTGTATGTCCATAGCGATAATTGTTTTTACGAGTTACATTGCAAAATAACAAAAAACATTATCATCATTGACACGCACTATGACAATAATTATGTGTGTTTATTATGGCGTGTTGTTTCTTCTACTCCATTGATTATAAGCAATCATTTTAAATCATGGTTGGTTATGGCACATACACATGAATCGCTCCATACATTAACTGCTGTTTCAACCATGTCGATGATGGTGTAGATGGGTAGTATGATACCAAGCAGAGCAATGGGTGCACCAATACCCGACATGAGCGACAATGTGAGGAAGTAACAGCCCATAGGAACACCTGCGTTACCCACTGCCGACACTACCGATATGAGTAGCCATGTTAGCATGGTTGACCATGTGAGTTCAATGCCTCCTTGTTGCATAACAAAAAGTGATGTTACGAGTATGAATGCCGCACAACCATTCATGTTGATTGTAGTACAAATGGGCAATACAAAACGCGAAACTTTTTTATCTACTCCCAAACGTTCTTCTGCCGAGTTCATTGTAACAGGCAGTGTGGCTGCACTACTTTTAGTAAAAAGAGCCATCAGAACGGCTGGCGACATGCTACGCAAGATGCGTATAGGGTTCAGACCTCGTGCAAGTAAGAAAAGTGGCAGAATAATAAAAAATTGTATCAAATTGCCTCCTAAAACTACTGCTATATATCGGCCAAGTGAGTCGATAACAAAATCGCTGCTGAGTTGTGTCGATAGTTGTGCAGCAAAGGCAACAATGCCTATTGGCAATGTGTAGACCAGACCGCGAATGAGTGTGAAGAGTAACTCTTGCAAGCCGTTAAGTACATTGATTACAGTGCGTTTCGATTCGTTGTTTTCTATGTGTGTGAGAGCAATACCTATGGCGGCAGCTAATAGAAGTAATGAAAGAACGTTGCCTTCGAGAAATGGTCTGACAATGTTATTGGGTATTATCGATAAAAAATGTTCGGCATAAGAGAGCGATGGTGCAGCTACATCAGTGGTAGCTTGTCCGAGTACATCGGTGGGCAATGCGATAGGGCGGATAACAATGAAGAGTATCAGTCCAACAAATGCTGCAGCAAACGTGGTGAGTAGGGTATATATTATTGTGCGCCCAAAGATGCGACCTGCTCCTGCACCATGTTCAAGCGATGCAAGAGTAGTGATGACCGCTAATACAATGGTAGGTACGGCCAATAGCTGAAACAAACGAGTGTAGACAGTAGCTACAAAATTTGCTACTGCGTTAATAACATCGATGTGTAGCAGTCCGATGATTGTACCAATAATAAGAGCTCCGAGCCAAAGTAATATATTTTTCATAACAGAGTAAAAGTATTTCAAGCGAATGCAAAGTTGAACAAAAAGAATATAAAAAGAGGAGGCGATAAGAAAAAAGCATCGTCCCCCTCTATTAAAAAACTACGACAAATTACTTATGAGTCTGACGCCAAGAGTGAACATAATCAACTAACGCACGAAGTTTTTCGGGGTCAGAATCATTAGGTACTGAATCGTCGGCACCTAAGATAAAATTGCTTGGTGCATTGCGCAAAATTTCATCAACTTCGGCCTTAGCCTCTTCAAGTGTACCTGTATATATTTTGCTTTTGCGTGGCAAGCCTCCAAGTACTGGTCGGTTAAAAAGTTTGGCTACTTGTTGAGTTGTAAGTGCCTGACCTTTAAATTCATGGTATGGAACATTTACTACACTACCGGGATAATCAGTGTAATCGGCAAATGATTCGGCCGAGAAATGTCCGCCACCTTCGCAAATGTGCAAGATATTGAATGGTGCTACTTCATTGGCTACATCGGATAGTTGCTTGTCATAAGGTTTGATAAGAGTACGGAATATTTCACCGCCAAACGACTCTATATCATCGCCCTGACTTGATATGTAAAATCCATCGGCACCTGCTTTGCGTGCTTCGCGAATGTAGTATATCAAACTTTTGGTTACAGCATCTAACGCAGGGCGCACGGCATCTGGGTCTGATTTTATCAACTCAACAAGTTTACGCCTTGCATCTTGATCACTACCTACACCTGTTATCTGACGAAGTAGGGCCAGAGGAGAATAGACTGTTGGTATGATAAAAGCTTCATTTTTTAATTCACGTGCAAGTTCTTTTACCACTTGTATTTGTTCAGTCCATTCTGTGGTTGGAAATTCTTTAATATTTTTCCAATCGGCCGACTTTTTTACACTCACTTGTTGTGGTACGTATTCGTACTTCACATTAACAAAGTCGACATGTGTTGCTCTGAACCAATCGATATGAGCTTGCACTGCTTTATATCCAAATTTGTTAGGAAAGTGGATATTGAAAAATACAGGCACATAATCGTTAGGGCGACTCTGATCAAGTGTTTGCAACAATAGTTCGCGCTTATTGTAATTATCGTATTGTTGTGCGAATGTTGTATTTGCAATTGTCGATGTCAATATGGTTGCAAATGCTACTTTGCTAATAAATTTTTTAGTTGCGTTTTTCATAGTTTTGGTGTTTTATCTGTTGAAATATCTAATGTATTATGTTCTATTTTTTGTGTGTAGTGCGCCATGAGTGAGCATAATCAATAATGGCACGAAGTTTATCCCAATCGGTTGTACCGGGCACTGTGCAGTCGGCACCAAGAATAAAGTTAGGCGATGCATTTTCTAATACTTTATCAACGGCAGCCTTAGCCTCTTCAACACTGCCATTAGCAATAACTCCTAAGCGTTCCAAACCTCCAAATATTGGTCGACCAAAACGTTGTTGAGCCTCTTTCAGATTGAGTGTCGAGCCATCAGAGAAGTTGAGTGGTACGTTGATGATGCTTGCAGGGTAATCGGCAAAAGCGTAGAGCGCTTCGGCATTTTTGAATGGTGTGCCATAGTCGCAAATGTGTAGTATGTTGATTATGCCAATTTCGGCAGCTACTTCAGATACATGCTTGTCCCATTGGCGAACTTGTTCATTCCATATTTTGCTTGGAATAGAGTTGCCATCGCCACCTTGGCTCGATACATAGAAACCATCGGCACCACGGCGACGAGCTGCGCGCAGATAATTCTCAATGCTGAGTGAGAGGTTTTTTATGGCTTTACCAAAGGCTACTGGATTCTCTTCAACTAATTTCTTAAAATCTTTATGACGTTCGTATCCAAGTGTTTGCGATGCAAGTGCAAGTGGCGAATAGACAGTAGGTAGTATGAATGCTTCATTACCAAATTCGCGAGCTAAATCTTCGATTACTGCTAATTGTGGTTCGAAGAAATCTTCGCCATAAACAGGTACTTTCTCCCAATCTTTACCTGTTTTTATGTCGATTTTGGGAACTGCTATTTCGTAGAACACTTTTACAAAATCCATGTCGGTAGCACGATAGAAGTCTTTGTGATCTTGCACTGCTTTGCGTCCGAGTTTGTTCTCGAAGTGTAGAAAGAATGCAGCAGGCACATATTCGTTTGGGCGGCTTTGATCAAGTACTTGCAAGATGCGTTCGCGTTTACTTTGTGCTGTTTGTTGTGCAAATGTTGTTGTCGCAGAAAAGGCAGTAAGAGTTGCTACTGAGAGTGATAATACAATGTTTTTCATGATAGCTATAAATTATTTTAGTTAGTACATAGTTATTTTTCTCTTCTTATTCGAAATCGTCGCCATATGGGCTGTCGGTAGTTTCACCATTGTAGCCCCAATTTTGCTTCAGATTTGGATTGAGGGTTATTTGGTCAGATGGTAATGGCAAAAGGTAGTTGCGTTTCGATACATTCTGATATTTTAGGTCGCTCGGATCAGAATTCTCTTTCACGTACTTAACGAGTATGTGCCATCTGATGAGGTCGAACCATCGTTGTCCTTCGAGTACAAATTCCAATTTACGTTCTTCGCGAAGTTGCTCTCGAAATTCATCTTGTGTCAGACCTGATAATTCGAGGTTAGAGCCATCGGAAGGTGTGTTCTGATAGTTGAGGTACGGACTCCAATAGGCGCGTCGACGAATTTGATTGATAGCATCGTAGGCTGCATCGGTAGGGCCATTGAGTTCGTTTTCGGCTTCGGCTTTTATGAGTAGTATCTCGGCATAACGCAACACTGTGGTGTTTGTTGACTGACCAGCTGAGTTGCCGCTCGAAGCAGCATTGGCATAGTTGAGCGAGTCGATGTATTTGCGGAAACGAGGTATTGTGAATACAAAGTCGCTGCCAGTGTTTGGATTGTAGATGCGTTTTGCCCATGAACCATCGCGACGTTGGTCAACAGGGTCGGTCTCTTTGTAGTAGCGGTCGCTTGTGGCTAGGAGTACAGGCTCGGCATCGCTCCAGTTGGTTGCAAAGGTGCAGTGACCTGTGACGTTGCCATTTACTGTGCGGTCATGTTCGATGCTAAAAATATGTTCGGCACCATTTTTCTTGTCAACCGACCAGTTGTCGATGAACTTGCTTAGCAATTGATATTTGTTTGAATCGATAACTTTGTTGGCATAGCTGATAGCCTTCTGATAATACTCGTTTTGATTAGCGATGCCCTTTTCTGAACTTGTTTGTGCCCAAACTAAATATACTTTTGACAAGAAAGCGGTGGCAGCGAGCGACGATGCTTTGCTATCGAGTGTGGTGTAGTCGGCTGGTAAACTTTCGGCAGCAGTGAAGTCGGCAACAATTTGTTCATACACTTCGTCAACAGTGTTGCGTGGAGCACCTTCGCCTTCGGCATCGTGCAGCACAATGGGCACACCTCCAAAGTAACGCACTAAGTTGAAATACATGAATGCGCGTAAGAAACGAGCTTCGTTGATGTAGTTTTGCTTTGTTTCATCGTCGAGCCACGAAGCATCGCTAACCTTGTCTATTACAACATTGGCTCTGTTGATAGCTGTGTAGTGTTCAGTCCAGGCGTAGCTTACAAACGCGTTGGTTGGTTGCACTGCAAAGTTTGAAAGTTCACGAATGTGTGCTGAATTGGTTTGTGCACCTGCCTTAACATAGTCGGTTTGTAGGTCGTTGATGTAGATGCTTTGGTTGTTGAACATACCATAGAATCCGTCGACAGTAAACTCTTGGTATATGCCGTTGATGGCTGTTTCTATATCGGCTTTGCTAGAGTAGAAAGTGTCTTTGTCGATAGAACTAAGCGATGTTTGGTCAAGGTCGGCGCAAGCCACTAATGCTGAAGCTGATGCGAATGTATATATTAACTTTTTCATATTAAGCATTGTTATTATTGATGATTAAAGCGTGAATTGCAAGCCAGCAATAACAGTTTTTGCAGCAGGGTAGGCACCATAGTCAACACCTTGATAGAGTGAACTTGTGTCGTCGATACCATTACGGTTTGCTTCTGGGTCATAGCCTCGATAATCAGTTATGGTTATGAAGTTTTGCAGCGATGCGAAGAGGCGTATTTTAGCATCTTTGGTTATATTGCTCAGTGGCACGGTATAGCCAATTTGGATGTTGCGTACTTTGAGGTAACTTGCATCTTCTACAAATCGACTATCGGCATATATTGATGTGGCACTCGATGCTTTTTGTATGGTGTTGCTTGGGTTGTTTTCGGTCCATCGGTTGGCAACACTTGCAAGCGGATTGTAGTAGTAGCCATTGCCTCGTTCGAGGCGGCAAGCCAAAGCATTGAACAACTTGTTGCCATAGCTACCGCTGAGACTTACAAAAAAGTCGACTTTGTCATAGCTAAATTTTGTGTTGAAGCCGTAGGTGAATTTAGGCTGTATGTTACCAAGTATCACTCTGTCTTGTTCGTTGATAACACCATCGTTGTTGATGTCTTCAAACTTCGGATTACCAACTTCGACAGTTGAAATGGTTTGCGAAGGAAGGCTGCTCAAATCTTCATCTGCCTGAATTATGCCTTTGAACTTGTAGCCATAGAATGTTCCGAGTGGCTGACCAACAGCAACAATGAGTGGGTTGATGTAGGTGAGTGTGGCTGCAGCCGAAAAGCTTGGTATGAAATATTCGGAGTTGCCCAAGTTTGTAACTTCGTTTTTGTTGTGAGCAATGTTGGCTCCTATGCTCCACTTCAGTTTCTTTGTTTCGATAATTGTGCCATCGGCCTCTATTTCAAAACCTTTGTTACTAACTGAACCTACATTGCGCAACACAGTTGAGAAACCTGTAACTTGTTCCACTGGCACATCGAGCAAGAGGTCGGTTGTTTTCTTGTTGTAGAAGTCGGTGGTTATGTTTAGTCGGTTGCTTAATAGTCCGATGTTAAAGCCAATGTTGTACGATGTTGTTGTTTCCCATTTAAGGTCAGGATTCGACATGTTATCGATGATGTAGCTTGTTGCTTGATTACCATTGACAATGACTGTTCGTGGAACTATATTAGCCGAAAATTTATAGTCGCCAATCTCTTGGTTGCCAACGCTACCTACTGAGGCACGTATTTGCAAGAAGTCGATTATGTCGCTCAGGTCGAACCAACGCTCTTTGTCAACATTCCACGATGCGCCAACTGAAGGGAAGAAGCCCCATCTGTTGTTTTTGGCAAAGCGGCTACTACCATCGGCGCGCAGTGTGAGCGAGGCGTTGTAACGTGAGGCAAAACTATAGTTGACACGTCCGATAAGCGACTGCAATGTGCTGATGTAGTGACTACTTTTCGATGGCAGTGTAGTGCTAGCTGCTCCTAAGTTGTCGTATCCTGTTGCATCGTTGCTAAAGCCATAGGCTGTAGTGGCTATGCTGCTGCGGTCGGTGCTTTGTGCTGTGTAACCGATAAGAGCATTGATAGAGTGCTTGTTGGCAAATATGTTACTGTACGAGGCTGTGTATTCTGTTTGCCAAGTGTTGGTTTTGGTGTGTCCTACCGATGCATAACCATTGTTAGCCAATCCACCAGTGGTGTACGATGGTGCATAGTAGTGTTGGCGTGTGTTCGATAAGTCGGCACCAACCAAGGCTTTTAGTTTGAGATGTTTTATCACTTCCCATTCCAAAAAGGCTGAACCTATAAGGCGTGTGTTTTCGGTGTTGGCTTGTGTATTTTCAAGGTCACTAATAGGGTTGCCCACTTTGCCGTTGTATATGTCAACACTTGTTGGTGTTGGGTCATAGTTGTATGAACCATCTTCGTTGTATATTGGTGTGTATGGTGTGTGCGATATGGCAGCTACCCAAGCGTTAGGGGCAAACATAGCACTTTGTTTCGATACTCCATCTATTTTGTTGTAGGCTCCGTTGACATTAGCACCAATAAGCAGTGGCTCGAATATATTGCGCTCATATTTTACACGTCCGGCATAGCGACGTTGTGATGTGCCTTTGATGATGCCGTTTTGATCTTTCACACTGCCACTGATGCTGTAGCGCGATATTTCATCGCCACCCACAGCAGAGAGTTGATGTTCTTGAGCAAAGCCAGTGCGCAATGCTGCATCTTGCCAGTCGTAGGTCTCTGTTGGTGTGTCGAGAGCATAGTCTATTTCACCATTTTCGTAAAGTTCGTTCCAAATGTCGACCCATTGCCATGCGTTCATGAAATCGAGTTTGTGTGCTATTGTGCTCCAGCTGAATGAGTTG
>JBGUYH010000120.1:0-24668 GCA_045118595.1 Bacteroidales bacterium
GCGGAAATAGCTCAGTTGGTAGAGCACAACCTTGCCAAGGTTGGGGTCGCGAGTTCGAGTCTCGTTTTCCGCTCTAGGCTGCTCGAATGGTGGAATCGGTAGACACGAGGGACTTAAAATCCCTTGACTTCACGGTCGTGCGGGTTCAAGTCCCGCTTCGAGTACAATTTTAGAACTTTCCGCCTCAAAAGTGGAAAGTTCTTTTTTTTATGCATACCATTATGGAACAACTCAATTTGCCCACAACCAACTTAAATATATTGGTTGAAGACGAGATGACAAAAGTGTTTGATCCGTGCCGAAAAAAATACGTCAAACTAACACCCGAGGAGTATGTTCGTCAGTCGTTTTTGGCATATATGATAACACACCTAAACTATCCATCTCACCTCATAGCCACCGAGGCATTGGTATGCATCAACGGGTTACGCCAAAGAGCTGACATAATAGTATACAATCGCAATGGCAATCCACACCTCATTGTTGAATGTAAAGCAACAACAGTAAAACTAACTGAAAATGTTATGCAACAGGCTCTGCGCTACAACATTCGCCTCAACGTGCAATATATTGTTGTAACCAATGGCATACAACACTACTGTGCACAAATAGTCAATGGGCAATGCAAATTCATCAATTCCATACCACAGTGGGGTGTATAAGTACGTAGCTTGTTGTAGTTTATTCTCTTTTCGTTGAAAAACACTCAATGTTTACCTCGAAAAGTTGTATTTTCGCGGTCAGATTTTTAGAAATATACTCAAAAGAATAAAAATGAGAAAAATTAGCTATGCGATAGGAATGAACATCGCAGCCAGCCTCAAACAATCGGGCATAACCGAAATTGACGCACAAGCAGTGGCCGAAGCACTTGAAGCAGTAGTTAGCGGCAAACCCACAGAAATAACACAACGCGAAGCTGGTGAGACTTTGCAAAAATACTTCACCGAACTACAACAAAAAGTAGCTCAAAAGAATATGGAAGATGGTGCTGCATTCCTTGCTGCTAATGGCGAACGCAAAGAAGTGGTTACACTCCCCAGTGGCTTACAATATGAAATATTAAAAACTGGTGATGGTGCTAAACCTAAGGCTACCGACAAAGTAAAATGCCACTACCATGGTACTCTGATTGATGGAACTGTATTCGACAGCTCAGTAAATCGTGGTGAACCTGCCGTATTCCCTGTTAATGGCGTTATACAAGGTTGGGTTGAAGCTCTTCAACTAATGCCTATTGGTTCAAAATGGCGTCTATACATACCTCACAATCTTGCATATGGAGCACGCGGTGCTGGTGAATCAATAGCTCCATATTCAACACTTATCTTTGATGTCGAGTTGTTGTCGATTGAAAAATAAAAATAACCATAAAAGAAATTCAAAAAAAAATGAAAAACATCGTTACGAAGGTGGCTGTTGCAGCTATTGCCATTGCAGCTATTACCACAACATCGTGCCAAAGCAAGTATGCTAAAAAATGCAATTTGAAAAACGAAGTAGATAGTGTAAGCTACTCACTCGGATATTTTGAAGCAAAAGGTCTCGGACAAGTAATGGAGCGAATGCCTTTCGATACTGTTGATATGAAAAGCATGGCTGCAGCATTTGCAAATAGCCAACTCACTGAGCAATATCTCAACACTCGTCGCGAACAATTCGACACCATTGACGTTGAGGCATTCAAACATGGTTTCTATGGTATGCTCGCTACTGGCACAAGCCAAATCGACGAAATGGTTGCTAATACAATCTGCCAAAAGAAATTCAACGATGTTCGTGCTCGCAAAGAGGAAGAACGCAAAGCTGCTGCTCAAAAAGCATTGGCTGAAGGTCTGAATTTCCTCGCCGAAAACGCTAAACGTGAGGGCGTTACTGTAACTGAAAGCGGGTTACAATACGAAGTGGTTAAAATGGGCGAAGGTGCTAAACCTGCTGAAACTGACCGTGTTAAAGTACTTTACACTGGTAAACTCATTGATGGCACTGTATTTGACTCAACCGACAACCGTAACGGCGAACCTGCTACATTCGGACTCAAAGGTGTAATAAAAGGCTGGACAGAGGCTTTGCAACTTATGCCTGTTGGTTCAAAATGGACAATATATGTACCTGCTGAACTTGCCTATGGTGAGCGTGGTGCTGGTGAAAACATACCTGGCAACTCTGCACTCATCTTCGACATCGAGCTTCTTGAAATAGTAAGCAAATAAGATTCTAAAAGAAGATATTGTTCTAAATAACTATTATCGTTTTTAGAATAAAGCATTCAAGCCTGTTCCAAATGCAAAACTTGGAACAGGCTTTTTTTGATTATCATAGCATACACTTCGTATAAAAATAGTAATTTCGCCATCGTTAAAAAAAATACATTTTTATGTACAAAAACCTTTCAAACAACGGCAGTTGCGTAGTTTTTCGCCGATTCATGCGAAAGAATTACGCCATATTCTGTTCGTGCGGAAGGGAAATCAGAATCGGGGTACTTTCAGTAGCTACGTTAACATTCGCAAACGTGGGTTGCTTTGCAACCACATGTGTACACTCTGCTACACATTACTACAACGCTGAAAATTGCGACGACGATGATGATCCTCTGACACAAACAGAAGCTGACCTTATGGAAGGCGATTTGCTATTCGAAATCGACAACTCGGCCCAAGCCAACAAAGTGACACAAGTCACCACTGGTGCCGACGGACTAAAGATTTCGCATGTTGCAATAGTCGTCGGCATAAGCCAGCAATTCTTTGCACTCGAAGCCATTGGCTCGGGTGTTACTCTAACTCCAATCAAAACATTTATCGACAGGCAAAAGCACTGCGATGGACAACCATGTGCAATAATAGCTCGACTGCGCAATCGCTCACACGTGAGCCTATATGTGCACAACGCTATGCAACACATAGGCAAACCATACGATGTGCATTTTTTGCCAAACAACGATGCCTGGTACTGCAGCGAACTGGTATACGAAGCGTTCGTCGATGACGATGGACGTCGTGTGTTCGAAGCTCATCCTATGACGTTTAAAGACCATACAGGCAACATTGCGCCACTATGGGTTGAGCACTTTAAACGTATAAATGCGGAAGTGCCAGAAGGTGTTATGGGTACGAACCCTGGCGATATGTCGAAAAGCAATAATATCTACTTTGTAAAATTCATCTACTAAAAAACATGCGAAAATATATATATGCAGTTGTTGCAATGGCAACAGCTATGTCACTTTGTGTCAAAACTACGGCTCAAGACACTATAAAAGTAAACATCGATGAGATTAATGTAACTGGCACAAGAACTCCACTACCTGCCACTAAAGCCGTACGCATAGTACAAATATTGTCACACAAAGACATTGAAGAATCGAGTGCACAAAGCATCAACGACTTGCTAAAATTGGCAGCTGGTATCGATGTGCGCCAGCGTGGTGCATGTGGCGTACAAACCGATGTTGGAGTAAATGGTGGCAATAGCGACCAACTTACTGTGCTGCTTAATGGCATAAATATCACTAATCCGCACACAGGACACCTCACTGTCGATTTACCAGTCAACCCCGATGATATTGAGCGCATAGAGATAATTGAGGGTGGAGCTAGTCGCATATATGGTCTAAATGCCTTCTCGGGTGCCATCAACATCGTGACTCGCAAGGCTACACAAAACTCGATAGGAGCTAACTTGTCGGCTGGTTCGTTCGGTACCATTATGGGAAATGCCAATGGTGCACTAAAACGCAACAACCTTACTACGAATATAACAATGGGTATGGCACGTAGCGATGGTGGCACAGAGAATAGCGATTTCAAGAAACATAATGCATTTATCAAAACCGACTATAGCAACAAAGCGCTAAATTGTAACGTGCAATTAGGATATAGCAATATTAACTATGGAGCAAACACATTTTATGGTACTGGTTCGCATAGCCAATATGAAGAAACGAATAGATTTTTAGTATCGTTAGAAGGATCAACCAATAGCCTTATTGTTATTAAACCTATGTTATATTGGAATCGCTCATACGACCATTATGTTTGGATTCGTAATAATCCGTCTCTATACGAAAATTATCATCAAACCAATGTCTACGGAGCCAATATCAATGCCCACACACATTGGCAGCATAGCAGTGCAGCCATCGGACTTGAAATGCGTCGGGAAGAGATACTATCTACACGGTTAGGTCATGACGTATCTGACACATGTGCACACCAAATACCTAATAGCAATGCTCATTATAAATATTGCGATACTCGAACAAATTGGAGTTTATATGTTGAATACAATGCCACACTATCCGAAACATTAAATCTATCCGCTGGCGTGATAACCAACAAAAACACTAGTATGGGAACGGCAATAAAGCTGTATCCAGGCATCGACATATCGTGGCATCCAACCCATAGCTTGCGGTTCTATGCAGCCTTTAACCAAAGCTTTCGTATGCCAACATTCACCGACATGTACTACAATGGTCCTGGATTGCACGGCAACGAAAAACTCAAACCAGAAAAAAGTACCGACTATGCGTTGGGGGTAAGCCACACTTGTCAACTATCGAGCAATAGCCTCCGACTATTTTTCCGTCATGGCACTGATATGATTGACTGGGTAAAAGAAGATGGGGCTAACTTTTGGACATCAGACAATTCAGACATCGACACAAAAGGTGCAGAGCTATTATCGGTTATTCGTTTTGCCGATATTTATGGTACAGAATCTCCACTACAAACACTCACACTCAGTTATTGTTTCATTGATCAGCAACGCAAACACGAACGAGCTACGGTATATGCTGGTCAGCTTTCATATCTGCGCCACAAGTTGGTATGTTCACTCAGCCACCGCATAGTATCACACTTATCGGCTGCATGGGATTTGGTAGTACGACAACGCAAAGGAGAATTTGACAATGCAGAAACAGGGGAAACACAGCAATACGGCACATCGACACAACTTGACCTAAAACTGCAATGGTTCGCCGATTTCTACACACTATATGTACAAGGCAACAACTTGAATAACAAGAAGTACTACGATGTAAGCAATGTACCTCAACCAGGCATTTGGATTTCGGCGGGAGCTAAATTCAATTTAAATCTATAATATCAACATACGAAAAAGTAACGAGAGCCACCTTTCACAAGGTAGCTCTCGCTTGTTGGTTGTTGTCTCTATCGCCGATTAAAGTGCTTTATTTTTCCATCAGTTGCAATGTAATTTTGCTATTGCTTCTCCTTTTGTATCGCTTTCTTCGTTCCACTCATATGTTGTTCCTGCAATCAAATGTCCCTCTTTGTCGAAAACGAGATCATCAAGTGTGTTATTTTGATTCAAATCAATATCAACAGCTAAATCTTGAATTTCTTCATCACCAATGATATTGTTGTATGCTACTGTTCCGCAAACGATTGCGACCGCAACTGCAAATGTGATATATAAGCTTTTCATCGTATGTTGTTTTCTGTGTTTCTGGTTAGTTTAACGGCGCAAAAACGCATAACGTTACACACTCAATATTCTTTTTAAGTTAAAAAAACAAAACGCGCAACTTATTCGTTTTAAGAGCATTAGCAACACCGCATAAACTCTATGGGTTACATTTTTACACCAAAAATAAATCTGCTTTTTAACTTTTGCGTGTTTATTGTATCTATTTTAACAGAAAGTCATCAATAGTTGATGCCTAATAAAACACACAATAAAAATGAAAAAATTAGTTTTACTAATTGCTGTATTTATAACTGGCATACAGAGCATTACAGCACAAACCCCTTCACAACAAGATAACAACAAACCCAGATTAACTCCCAAACAACGCACCGAGATGCACATCAAAACAATGGACGAAAAACTTGCCCTATCCGATGAGCAAAAGAACGAAATTAGAACACTCTATACCAACTTCCATAACCAGCACCTGCAAGACGATGAACGCAAAAAGGCTTTGAGAGAACTCAGTAATCAAATAATGAATATACTCACCGATGAACAGAAGCCCAAGTACGCAGAAATTCAAAAACAAATGCTAAAAAATTATAAAAAAACAACAGATAAAAAGTAATTTAGCGCTCGCATTCGGACAACTAAATATATATGGATATTATAGCAGATGACAAAACTATAGTTCAGATGCTCATCAAGCCCGACTTGCGAGAAACAGGTTTCAAGATGTTGACACATAAATATGGTCAGCGCCTCTATTGGCACATCCGACGCATTGTTGTCTCGCACAATGATGCAGAGGATGTGCTTCAAAATACCTTTATAAAGATATTTTCAAACATATCAACTTTTAGAGGCGATTGCGAATTATTATCGTGGATATACAAAATAGCCACTAACGAGGCTCTACACCTGTTGCGCAGTCACACTCGCTTTTTTCAGAGCATCGACACACTTAATTATAGTTTGTCAGAACAACTTATAACTGAAACCGATTTACCACCCAATGCGCCAGAAGTGCTATTACAGCAAGCACTTTTGAAGCTACCAACACAGCAACGCATTGCATTTAATATGAGATATTTCGACAATCTGCCATATGAACAGATAGCCGAAATTACAGGTAAAAACATCGGCACGTTGAAAACCAACTACCACTACGCTGTTGAGAAAATTGCAACATACATAACAGAAAACTCTGCACTATGAACTCAGAACTTCCACACAACATGCCTTATCGCGACGATGATGAATATGTGAGTCGGATAGTAGAACAGTGTACTCAGCAAACACTCCAAAAACAGTATAACTATACTCATAGTAAACAAAAATGGGTCATTGCTGCATCCATTGTTAGCATTGTAGGCTGTAGTGCAGTAGCCTTAAGTATATTATTTCAGCGTTTAGACAACATTAAAGAGATGACTCAAGATAGTCCGCTCGATACTTTTTTAGCAGAATTACCCGACAACGAAACATCTATGCTAACCGATTACTACATAGATGACATACCTGAATATTAACTCACAACGAGGCACTATGAAAACATTCATAATAGGACTTTGCCTAACACTATGCGCTACATTGTCGATAGCTCAGCAAAAAGGCAAACAACTCAACGAACGTTTGTTCGAAGCGAAACTAAACGAAATGGCTTTCCAACTTCAGATGAACGAAGAACAGCAAAATGCATTTGAACCTATATATAAACATTTCTGCGAAGATATGTTTGCTGCTTGGAATGAGAAAACAATAACCAAACAAGCACAAACACAGCAAGAAGTTGTTGAACAACAAAAACTTCACATAGAACGGCAACAACGAGTACAAGCTATCCGACTTCGCTACATTGATGAATTTGCTACTGTATTAAATGCTAATCAATTACAACGTATATATATTATTGAAAACCAAATACAACACAAGATAAAGGCACACCGCGAACATCGCAAACAACATAACGGTAGAAGATAAGTCTCACACCATCTTTTTCTCATTATTTTGCAACACAAAGCATTAGTATGAAAACATCACTTGTTGGAATTATATCATTTCTACTTTGCATAATAGCTGAATACTATTTAGGATCACACGCCATATGCTACACTGAACATTGGACTACCTTTTTCTACGATGGCTATTACATTACCGACACATATTGCACTGTGGGTGGCTTAGTCAAATTGGTAGCCGACTTTTTGACACAATTTTTCATCACGCCTTGGCTTGGTAATATCATAATAGCAGCATTACTATCGGCTATAGCTATGATATATTATCAATTGTTGCACGATAAAAACGCCTACACAACACCACTTATAATATCGCTCACAATTCCACTAAGTTTAGTTGTGTTGCAATGTTGCACTGATTGGCAACTATGTGGCAGCATTGCCATCTTATTTGCTATTTTATGTTTGGTGATACGACAAAAAATCGTATCATACACCACCACATTCGATGCATTATGCTGCATAGCTCTATTTCTGCTTGCAGGACCCGTTGCTACACTATATGCACTATGTGTTGCGATACTCGATACACGCTCCAACATAAGTTCGCTACGCATCTTGATACCATTCGCCATTATTGCACTATTAGGATTGGGAACTATGCACAGAGGCTCTGTCGACACTTGGCAACGACTACTAACACCATACGGATACTACCCACATTGGGCAGATGCTAATGCCACAACACTAATACCATGGATAGTCATTGCACTAACAATGCTTTACACCCGCCTACCATTTACATTTAAGCAAAGCAAAATAAGTTTAGGCATATCGATTGGCTTAAGCGTGTGTGTATGCACACTTATGATAACCACTTGCCGAGATAAAAGCTATGCACTTTTCAAACACTTCTCTTGTTTAGCACGCAATGCAGAGTGGAACGAAATAATAGATGCTTGTGGTGGCAAACCAGCTCGCAACGTGTTAGTACAAAACTGCATCAACGAGGCATGGGCCGAACTTGGATTATTAGGCGAACACTTATTCGACAATCAACAGAGCAATATGAACATGCTCATCACCGGACAAATAGCATCGGGGTACGTAGCTGCACAAGTAAGTGACATATACTATTCGATGGGACACATAGCTCAGGCACGCCGCTATGCTTTAGAGGCTAACGAACACATAGGAGGATTGTCGCCCCGACTACTACAACGATTAACTCAGATTGCTATTATATATGGCGAATACGATGAAGCACGGAAATACCTAAAATACCTTAGCAACACACTATTCTATCATAGTTGGGCAGAACAACACATAGCTTTACTTGATAGCAACACATTACCAGCCAATACATTTTTGGCACAAAAACAACGATGCTTAATAACCAACAATAGTTTTTGCACCTCGCTAACCGACGAACTAAAATGCATTGTGCGCAACAATCCACAAAACATAGCATCAGCACAATATCTGACTGCCATTATGATGTTTATTGGTAACGAAACAGATTTTGTCCCTATGGTTGATGAGATGCGCACAATAGGAGCATTACCAACAAACTTACCACGATATTTCAAACAAGTGTACGAGCTAACAAAAAGAAAAAACATCGAGCCATGCAAACAATAATAAAACACATACTACTAACACTATTAACTATCATAACAATAAGCTGTACCACAATACCCACTATATCGGTACATCTGCACACCATACCACCCATAACACCCGACTATACCAATATAATTGTACCATGCAATATGGCTCCTATTCGCTTTGCCCTATCCGATAGTTGCCACATCGACGATGCTTACGCTTTGTTCTACACCAACGACAAACAAGAATTGGTAACATATAGCAACCAACAATTTGCCATAAATAGCGAAGCCTGGAAACAGCTAATATCAAATGCAACACAAGTCAGTGTACGCATTATGACAAAACACAACGACACATGGTATGCATACGACGATTTTGATATTACCATATCCCCCGACTCTATCGATACATATCTCACTTATCGTCTTGTTGAACCTGGCTACGAAGTATGGAACGAAATGGGCATCTACCAACGCAACATTGAAACATACGACGAAAGTGCACTGATAACAAACAAACAAATGGGCTATGGGTGCATCAATTGCCACTCGTTTCTAAACAATAACCCTAATGCTATGCTTTTTCATGCACGAGCAACATATGGTGCTACATACATTTTACGTAACGGACAAATTGAAAAACTCGACACCAAAACGCCACAAACCATATCTGCCTTAGTATATCCATCATGGCATCCATCTGGACGATATGTTGCATTCTCAACCAATACTACTAAGCAACTATTTCACACCATAAACCCAAACAGAATAGAAGTGTTTGACATGGCATCTGATGTTGTTATCTACGATGTTGAAAAACACACCATTTTCTCAACACAAAGCCTCAAATCAGAGACATCATTTGAAACATTTCCCACATTCTCCCCCGATGGCAAACGACTATTCTTTTGCACAGCCGATACTGTACCTATGCCATTTGCCTACGATAACGTACACTACTCCATATGTTCGATTTCGTTCGATAATGGAGTTATTGGACACGACGTCGACACATTATATAATGCCCACACCCATGGTGGCAGTGCCTCGTTACCACGCATATCACCCAACGGACAATGGTTAATGTTTGTGCGCTCTGCCTATGGCAATTTCTCTATTTGGCACACAGATGCCGACCTCTATATGCTCAATCTTACCGATAGCACAGCAGAACCTATGATATTGCAACAACTCAACTCACCTCGTGCAGAAAGTTATCACTCGTGGAGTAGCAACGGACATTGGATTGCATTCAGCAGCCGGCGTATCGACGGACTCTACACTCGTCCGTTCTTCGCACATATCGATAGCACAGGAGAGTGGTCGAAACCATTCGTAATGCCACAACCTGATGCCCGATACTATGACCGACTAATGAAATCGTTTAACATACCTGAATTTGTACAAGGTAAAGTACCTATTAGCAGCTACGACATTAGCAACGTGGCAAAGAACGAAACTGCTACACACATCATATTCGATGAAAGTGCCAAATAACTAAACGTAACACTATATTATCAACTGGGCACAATAGTAAATTTTACTACCTTTGCTCTCGTTTATTCACACACAAATTGTTTGCACATTTTAATATCCGCCAATTCGCGGTCAAATTTTTCCGAATAGTATTTTGGAGTATCACTATTCTTGTGATTGCCTCCACATTACTATTTGGTATTTCTATGCTTCCACCCATACAACGGGCTATGAACCATAGTGTGCAACAGTATTTATCACAAACACTAAATGCCAATGTTAGCATTGGTCAACTCAGATACTTTCCATTCAAAACAGTAAGCATCTACGATGTTGTTGTAACCGACACTAATCACCTTGCACTCATAAAAGCAGCTACACTAAAAATTGATGTTGGCATACCAACATTATGGCGTAATGGCATAGTACTAACAGGTATCGAAGCCGATAGCGTAGTGGTCAACGCTGACAATTGCATTGCTGCACAAATAGGTCAATCAGCATCAGCCGATACACTCACATCTGATACACCATTGATGTTGACACTCGACAATCTGAGAGTTCGACACGGACATGTAACATACAAGCAATATGCTATTGACGACATTAGCATCGACATAGACAACATTGTGCTCACCGACACAACTGCCGTTGCCACTGTGCGCAACATTTCACTCACCGACTTATACAACAATAATACACCGCTATTATTAGAGGGCAGTTTTGCCATGTCGAACGATACACTACGCATTCCTTCACTCGATATAGTGTATGGATTATGCGATGGCTACATATCAAATTTAACTATGGTACGAGCTCCTAACACAATGCTTGAAGCTACACTAAGTAACTCTACTATCTCATTCGCAACCTTACAACGATACTTACATTTTTTGCCACAAAGCAATGATGCAATTGATATTAACGGACAAATATCTGTGCACAACGACATTGCGAAACTGCACAATTTAACAATCGACAACCAACGTAGTACACACATTGAACTCGATGGAGTCATTGATGGGTATTCAAACATGCACAATGCCTACGTCAATGTGAATATTAAGCGTGCCAATACAACCATCGACGACATAGCGTCACTATCGGGAGTCGACGTAGAGCCAACAGTAGGACAAGCATTTGGACTAATGAGCGGCAGCGCTGATTTGGTAGGAAAAACTAACGAAACACTCAAATTCAAAGCTGCACTCTATACCGACGCTGGACTTATTGATGCACAAGCCAACATCACCGAACTAAACAGATACACTGCACAAATAAGTTCTGATGGACTCAATATCAGCCATCTAACCGACGACCAAATAGGACGCACAGCATTCACATTCAACCTCGACGGCGACACACTATGCACACACGTTAGAGGACAGTTGCCAGAACTGACAGTGCGCGAATATACATATCACGATGTCATCGTTGATGCCATTGCAAGTAACAACTACAAAACAGGCCTCATTACTATTGACGACCCTAACGGACAAATTACAATTGTGGGTGAATATGGCAGCCGCACTAACGAAAATAGACTTACACTCACAGCACGCATTGCGAACCTAATGACAGGGCGCACACATCTGACACCACACATTGATGGCAAATTGAACTTCAATATGCGCGCCGATTTTGCTGGAAAAGACATTGATAATGCATCGGGCGAAATACTTATTAACGGATTCTCATTTGCCGATTCGATAAGAACTGCTACCACAAAAAATCTTCTATTACAAGTAAAAGCTATAAACAACAATACTAAAAATATTGTCATCAATAGCGACCACCTCAACGGACAGATTAACGGACAGTTCAAATACACCGATGTACCCAACGAACTATATCGACAACTATATACCCATGCCAACACACTATTCGATGCGCATCCTGCTCGCAAAATTGGCACTGTCGATCTAAAAATGGAACTAAAATATTCCGACATCGACCAATATTTACAATTCATCAGCGAAGATCTCAAGATGCACAACACTGGTAGCATTAATGCGGAGATAAACTCTGATGAAGGTAACTCTAATTTTCAAATTCAGATTGGAGATATAGAGAGTGGAGAGTGGCACATAAAAGGATTTAAAGGTACAATAAAGAGTAACACCGAGAACATAGCTATACAACTCGATGCTGCCAATGTAGCAATGCCTACACTTGGCGATGTCGGACGCATTGCTGTACACAACATTATGAGCTACAACATAATGGACACCGATATTGAATGGGATAACAAAACATTGAACAATTCGAGTGGAACATTATCAAGCATAACCGAATTTTCCAAAGACGGACGATACACTCGAGCTCATATTAGCTTCGACCAATCGAACATAACACTCAATGGTGCAGAATGGACAATGCGCAAATCACTATTCGAAATAGGTCACAAATATTTTGACGTTAGAAATTTCTGTTTCGAAAAAGACGATCGTTTCATCACCGCCAATGGAAAAGCATCAGAGAGCGTAAACGACACACTTGCTATAGCCCTTAACCGCATCACCATCGAAGATATACTACAACCCGACCCATTCGAAAGATATAGCTTAGGAGGCGATGTAAACGCAAACCTACAACTTATACAAACATACAAAGAACCTATTGTCAACTGCATTGCTAATATCGACCGTTTCCATGTTGACAACGACAACCTTGAACACCTCAACCTACAAACACAATGGTCAACAGAAAAACGCACATTGGGCGTCGATGTAAGCATTGTTACTGGGGGTAAAACACGCGCACACGGATTGGGAAATATCGATTCTGATAACAACCATATGCAACTCGACTTCGACATTGATAGTCTTTCGCTCGGATTTCTCAATTTTTACCTCAACAAAGCAGTTACCAATGTACACGGAACAACATCTGGCAAATTGCAATTACATGGTCCACTCAACAACATTGGACTCGATGCTAGACTTGTAGCACATCGCACCGACTTCAGAGTAATATCGACCAATGCCGACTACTATTTCGACAATAATGATTCTGTAATTCTCTCGCCCAATAATATGGAATTTCGCCACATGCGAGTGCGCGATAAATTGGGCAACATTGGATATTTTAGCGGCAACATAAAGCATAATATGTTTTCTGGACTGAAAGTAAACATCGGATTCGACGTTAACAATATGCTTGTCATGGATATGCAACCCACCGACAATCCAACTTACTACGGTACCATATTTGCCAACGGCAGACTCGACGTATCTGGTGCTACAAGCAATATCGACATTCGAATCAAGGCTAATACCTGTCCACAAACCACATTCAGCGTGCTACCAACAGCCAAAAGCGATCAAAGCAGCAGTAGCTACATACGATTCAAGCAAGCCGAGACACAGAAGGAACAGACACAAAATACCCACACCACCGACATCGACCTTAACGAAGTTAATAGTTGGGTAAAAGCCGACATCGACGTACACATCAATCCATCGGCACAGCTCAATGTCATACTCGATCCGCGCACCGACAACCGCCTTAGCGCCACGGGTGACGGAAACCTACGATTAGTAGTCGACCGCTCTGGCGACCTTCAGATACTTGGCACCTACGTTATCGACGATGGCACCTACAACTTCTCATTCGAAAACATTATCAACAAACGTTTTGTCATCAACAAAGGAGGCACACTTATATGGGATGGAGATCCATTCAACCCAAAGATAAACATCATGGCCACTTATAAGGTAAAAGCCTCACTCTATGACTTGGTGAAGAATTCTGCTGAAGGGCAAGACCTAAAAAAACGTGTACCAATCAACTGCAATATGTTCCTCACCGAACGTATGGAAGATCCAAATATTAGGTTCAAGATTGAAATACCATCAACGATGAATTTCAATCAATACACCCTTGACCAATATATATCGACAGAAGAAGAAATGAACCGACAAGTATTCTCACTCTTACTTGCAAATAGATTCTACGCTTCAGAAGAGACCACTGGCACACAAAGCAATACATCGGGAGGTAATTATATTGGTACAACAGTATCAGAACTCGTGTCGAACCAACTAAGTAACTGGATTTCGCAAAACCGATACAACATTGGCGTAGGTGTCAATTATCGTCCTGGCGATGAAGTCACACAAGACGAATACGAAGTAGCGTTATCGACACAAATGCTCGACAATAAAATAATATTGAGCGGTAATATTGGATATGGTCGAAGCACAACAGAGACATCAGATGGTTCGCTCATTGGCGATTTCGATGTAGAGGTTAAACTCAACAAGAGCGGAAATCTACGCGCCAAAGCCTACACACACTCTAATAACGATGTGATATACGAAACATCGCCTACTACACAAGGTGTAGGCATCTCATTCCGTGAAGAATTCAATAGTTTCCGCGAACTATTGCGTAAATATTGGAACACCATAACAGGCAAACGTTCGAAGAAAGAGAATACTGAAAACAAAAAGGAAGAGCAATAAGTTCATCTCATTGCCCTTCCGTAACATAATTGTTAGTTAGTTTCTCGTTATATCAAAACTCATAATTTGTTGCTAATCCGCCCTCACTTGTTTCTTTATATAAAGATGGTATATCATGACCTGTTTGTTTCATCACCTCTACTACCTTATCAAATGAAACGCTATGCCGTCCATCGGAGAATGTTGAGTAGATATTAGCATCCAGAGCACGAACAGCAGCCATGGCATTGCGCTCAATGCAAGGTATCTGCACCATTCCACACACAGGGTCACACGTCATACCTAAATGATGTTCGAGCCCCATCTCAGCTGCATATTCAATCTGTGCTGTACTACCACCAAATAGTTGATTAGCAGCAGCTGCTGCCATGGCACACGCCACACCAACCTCACCTTGACAACCAACTTCTGCACCAGATATAGAAGCGTTATGTTTGGCAGCATTACCAAACAAACCAGCCGTAGCAAGAGCTCGTATGATACGCGAATCGCTAAAATCTTTACTCTTCTGCAAATGATAAAGCACCGCTGGTAATACACCACACGAACCACATGTTGGTGCTGTAACTATCATACCACCCGAAGCATTTTCCTCGCTCACAGCAAGGGCATAAGAAAATACTAAACCCCGATTACGCAAATTATCTTGATACCCTTTTGCCTTTATGTTGTATGTAGCTGCTTTACGACGCAAATGTAAAGGACCTGGCAACACTCCCTCTTGGTCTAATCCGCGCACTACAGCCTTTTTCATCGTTTGCCACACTTCTGATAAATAATTCCATATTTCATCTCCCTCACACTCACCTACATACTCCCAAAATGAATGTCCGGTTTGTGTGCACCACTGCATTATCTCTGTTATCGTGTTTAATTCATACACATCAGGAGTTGCTGTTGCCGTACCATCTTCTTCGGCCAATGCACCACCACCAATACTATAAACAGTCCACTCGTCTATATGTTCACCATTACTACCTATAGCACAAAACTTCATGCCATTGGTATGAAACGGCAACACTATCTCTGGATGCCATATTATGGTTGTTGGAGCTATGGGTTGAAGAACATCAAGTATCGTCTTGTCTGTTAAGTGACCGCGACCTGTAGCAGCCAAACTACCGTAGAGTGTTATTTCAAAAGATACAGCTTGCTTGTTACGTTCCAAAAACATTTCAGCTGCTTTACGTGGTCCCATCGTATGACTTGATGACGGACCTATACCTATTCTATAAAGTTCTCTAAGCGATTTCATCATGCATATTTTTGCAAAAATACGACATACTAAGCATTATTGTTCTGACGTTGGCAACATTTCAAACTTACTATGATAGTCAACACACATCATCTTATTTTGTCAACTACAAAATACACATCTGTATCGATGCAAAAAGGCAATATTATTTCGGCAATTGTCCGTTATCAGTTGTTCATTGTCCTTTTGCGATTATGATTTGTCGTTTTTTTTCTTTTTCTTTGACAAACGAATTAAGGAAATATACAAAAAACACATTCTATGGATAACGAACTCTTAGCACAGTGCGAGGGTACTGCCAAGACATGGCTTGGTGGCAACTTCGACGAAGAGACCAAGGCCGAGGTGAAGGCCATGCTTGAGAATCCCGACAAATCGGCTCTCATCGATGCATTTTATCGTACACTCGAATTTGGTACTGGTGGTTTGCGTGGCGTGATGGGCGCTGGTACAAACCGCATGAACAAATACGTAGTAGGTATGGCTACTCAAGGCTTTGCCAACTACATCAATAAGGCATTTGCTGGCAAAAAGAATGTTAGCGTAGTTGTTGGTCACGACTGCCGCAACAATAGCCGTCTCTTTGCCGAAACCGTTGCTAACATCTTCTCAGCCAACGGCATCAAAGTATTCCTTTTCGAAGGTTTGCGCCCAACACCTGAAATTTCGTTCGCCATCCGTCAGCTTGGCGCGCAGGCTGGTGTTAACATCACTGCAAGCCACAACCCTAAAGAATACAATGGCTACAAGGCTTATTGGGAAGACGGCGCTCAGGTGCTCAGCCCACACGACACGGGCATCATCGATGAGGTGAACAAAGTGAAGGTTGAAGATGTGAAGAGCACGCCTAACAAAGACCTCATCCAAATCATTGGTGGCGAAATGGACTTCGACTATATGCAAGCCGTAAAAGAGGCTATGGTCGACCAAGATGTTATCCTTCGCCAAAAAGACCTCAATATCGTCTACTCGCCACTTCACGGCACTGGTCGCGTAATTATTCCTATGTGCTTGCGTTCATGGGGCTTCCAGAATATCCATGTTGTGCCTGAGCAGATGGTTATCGATGGCAACTTCCCTACCGTAAAATCGCCAAACCCAGAAAACTCTGAGGCTATGACGATGGGTATGAACCTTGGTACAAAGGTTGGTGCCGACCTCGTTATCGCTTCTGACCCTGATGCCGATCGCCTCGCTATCGTTTGCCGCGACGACAAAGGCGAGTGGGTTATCATCAACGGTAACCAAACTTGCATGATGTTCAGCTGGTACATCATCACTAATATGAAGAAACTTGGCAAGTTGCAGCCAAATATGTTCCTCGTGAAGACCATCGTTACATCGGAACTCATTCGCGAGATTGCCGATAAGAACCAAGTGAAACTCTACGATGAGTACACTGGCTTCAAGTGGATTGCATACCGCATTCGCGAGATGGAAGGCAAGGAGAAATATATCGGCGGTGGCGAAGAGAGCTTCGGTTTCTTGCCATACGACAAGGTTCGAGACAAAGATTCGCCTGCATCAATATGCCTCATCTGCGAAATTGCTGCTTGGGCTAAAGACAACGGCATGACACTCTACCAACTCTTGATGAAGATTTATCAAGACTATGGCTTCCAGAAAGAGAAAGCTGTCAACGTGGTTAAGCCTGGTAAGAGCGGTGCCGACGAGATTAAGGCCATGATGGAGAACTTTCGCAACAATCCGCCTAAGAGCCTTGCAGGTTCGCCAGTGGCTAAGATTAAGGACTTCAAACTGCTCAAAGAGACATGCTGCGAGTGTGGCAAAGTAACCGACATCAACATGCCAGCCACCTCAAACGTGCTCCAATACTTCACTGCCGACGGCTTGAAAGTGAGCGTTCGCCCTTCGGGTACTGAGCCAAAGATTAAGTTCTACGTTGAGGCCAAAGCCGACATGAAGAGCGCAGCCGACTACGCAGCAGCCGATGCAGCAGCCGACAAGAAGATTGAGCAAGCCCTCAAAGATATGGGCATAGCTTAGTGCTTCAGAAAAAACAGCATAACCAAAAGTCATCTACCATAATAGGTAGGTGACTTTTTTCAAATCCATACAAATATATAGCTACTATTATTACAAATTCCATAAGATATATTCTTGGTAGATAAAAAATACAACGGGAAGAAAGTTGGTGATATTGAGAAGAAATTAGCAGAGTTAATATTATCAAAGTAAATACACATGGGAGAGAGTAAAAAACTCTCCCCATTATTAAAATTTAATTGGAGGATTGAAAGATGAATGCGAAACTATCATTAACAACTAATTTTAATAAAATATATTTTAATTATTATGGATAATATAAGTATATGTGTCGAAAATTTAAAAAATAACAAAGAAACATATCTAATTGACAATTGGAATAATCGTTCATATAGATATTCTCCAGAATTAGGTTATAATAAAGTATATTTAAAATGTAAAGGTTCAACAGAAGTAATACGTAGCTCACACAGAGAAGATATTTTTGCATCTCTATTAGAAGCTGATATTGTAACAAGAGATGAATACTTGCATTATTAATTGTTAAAATGATTATAGTACTCTAGTACTATTGACAAGATAGAAACACAACAATTTAGAGAGCAACAGAATACCAATTATTGATCAATTCTGCCCCGACTAAAAACACAAACTGTACGCAACTTAAACCACACATGGACAATAACTTACAACTAATCATAAAACACTACGATGAACTCACAGCAGACGAGCTGCACGATATACTACAAATTCGTGCAGCTGTGTTTGTTGTTGAGCAAAACTGCGCATATCAAGACATCGACGGCAACGACAAGGTGTCGTATCATCTTTGGCTTCGCGATGCCGATGGCATAAAGACCTATCTGCGCGTTCTGCCTCAGCATACCATCTTCGACGATGCTTCGGTGGGTCGTGTAGTATGCATACAACGTCGCCAAGGTCTTGCCACTCGCCTCATAAACGAAGGCATAAGAATAGCTAAGGAACGGTTCAATGCCGATAAGATTACCATTGCTGCACAACTCTACGCTCGCAGCTTGTACGAAAAAATTGGGTTTGTGCAGACTTCCGACATATTTATGGAAGACGACATTGAGCATATAAAAATGACCTTGGAGATAAAGTAGCTTATGAGAGTTATAAGATTGGCAACGCCAGCCGATATTACTGATATTATGCGCGTTATGGAAGCTGCAAAGCAAATAATGCGCACCTCGGGCAATATGCACCAATGGGTGAACGGCTACCCGTCGGAGGCTGTGATAGAGAACGACATGAAGCTAAAAGGCGGATACGTTGTAGAAGAGGCGGGGCGCATAGTTGGCTATTTCGCATTCTTGCCTTCGCCCGACCCCACTTATCTGCGCATCTACAACGGCTGCTGGATTGACGATGTGCTACCCTACCACGTGGTGCACCGCATTGCCAGCTATCCCGATGTGCACAACGTTTTCAGCGACATCATGACGTTCTGCTTCAACCACGACGCCAACATCCGCATCGACACACACAAAGACAACCTAATCATGCAACACAACCTACTGAAGCATGGTTTTACCTACTGCGGCATCATCTATTTGGCTTCGGGTGACGAGCGTTTAGCTTACCAGAAGTTGAAATCTGAAAAACACCAATAAATCTTTGCTATGCACATTACAATGATAAACTAAAACAGACACATTATTTCTAGAAGTTGAATAATTTTGTCAAAGCAATGCTATAACATATGCATAAGCATAGCAATTTTTAAATGCAACATGAAAGATTTTGCTGCAATAGATTTTGAAACGGCTAATAATCAGCGCACCAGTGTTTGTAGCGTTGGCGTTGTTGTAGTGCGCAACGGCATCATTACCGATAGTTTCTATTCGCTAATAAAACCCGAACCAAATTTCTATATCTATTGGAACACTCAAGTGCATGGCCTAACACAAGCCGACACCGATGATGCTCCCATATTTCCTATTGTATGGCAACGCATAGCCCCACTCATCAGTGGACTACCCTTGGTAGCTCATAATAAGTCGTTCGACGAGAGTTGCTTAAAAGCTGTTTTTAGGTGCTATCAGATGGATTATCCCGACTATGAATTTCACTGCACATGCATAGCAGCAAGGCGAGCTTTCCCCAATGCGCCTAATCACCAGTTACATACCATATCGGCATTGTGTGGTTACCAATTGAATAACCATCATCACGCCTTAGCCGACGCAGAAGCATGTGCATGGATTGCACGTGAAATATTATAGCTGACTTATTCTCTGATTAGAAGAAATCTTTCTTCTTCATAAACAGATAGAGCACCAAACTCAGCAATATCGACGCCCCAACAATGTAGAAAATAGCAAACATATTATTCTCAAAATAGTTGGGCACATTCATACCAAACAACGAAGCAATAAGCGTTGGCATCATCAAAATGATGGTGATGCTAGTAAGTTGCTTCATGGTTGAGTTGATATTGTTTGAGATAAGTGATGAATAGCTGTTTGAAAGGCTATGATTTATGTTTCGATATATATTCGTTGTCTCCTCAGCCTGCTTAAGCTCAATCTCTACATCTTCAATAAGTTCATCGTCACATATATCGCGAATAGCTTTGGTATGCACCATGCGATAGAATAAAACATCGTTGCCCTTTAGTGAAGTAACAAAATAGACAAGCGAATTATCGATACGTTGCAACTCCACAATCTCTTTGTTGCGCACCGATTGTTGTAATTCGTTTTGCACCTGCATCATGTGTATATTGATGTGCTTCAAGTATTTCAAGAACCACACCGATGTTGACAACATCAGGCGCATAACCAATTCGTAATGATTTGCTATTGTTATCTGCTTGCGAATGGAATAGACAACAAAATCGTCGAGAATATCAAGTTTATGATTGCAGATGGTAACAAATATATCATCCTTCAATATGATACCAAGTGGCACTGTGGTGTAGTCGATACGGCTTTGCGAATCTTTGCGATATGGCACTCGCAACACAATGAGTTGCCACCCATCTTCCTCTTCGCGACGAGGACGTTCGTCATTGTCATCGATGTCGGATAAGAAGCTCTCAGGCACATCAAGTCCCGATAATAAGAAGTTATGCTCCTCAGCTGTTGGGCACTCTATGCTCGTCCAACAACCCGATTCCCATTTGTCAGTCACCTCGAATCCCTTGGTGTTGATGTAAAATGTAATCATTGTATGTCTCTTTATTTATAACACTATGGCAGAGACAACATTATGATACATTGCCTCTACTATACCGCTATAGGTTCCGGATGATAGTCGTCCATAAATATTCTGTTTCTTTTTTCAACGTGCAAAAATATGAAAATATGAATACACTATAAAAATGGGTATCTGCAAATAACGTTAAAAAACTAAAAACTCTAAAAACATTTTCAGTTTTATTACGTAACTTCGCCTTGTTATTCAGAATATATGAACGATAAGATTATAGAAGTAGCGTCGAGACTATTCTTAGAGAGAGGTATCAGAGCAGTTTCAATGGACGACATTGCCCAAGCACTAGGCATGTCGAAACGAACTTTGTATGAAAATTTTTCAAGCAAAGATGAGTTACTCGTCCGCTGTTTTGAGTGGATACACACCGAAACCGAAAAGGAGCACCGTGCCATTGGCGACAATGGTAGCGACGTGCTCGACATAATGACACGACATCTTTTCCTTTCCATCAAACAACTCAAGATGGTGAGCATTGCTTTTTTGCAAGATATGAATAAGATGTGTAAACCTAATGTATCGGACAAATTCAGAGAAGGCAAAGAAGACAACAAACATAAATTGGCTGAACTCATTGCTCAAGGACAGCGCGATGGATTGGTACGCACCGATATTAACCCCGAACTTCTGATTGGTATTTTTAGCGAACAAGGACAAACTATAAAAGAGATATACGCCACAGGTAAGTTTACTATGGAAGATATATTTATGAACATCTTTGTCACCTATTTGCGTGGTGCGTGTACACCTAAAGGCATTGAACGAATGGACAATCTAATTGATGACTTCAACAGAAGCAACTCATAGCCATACCCAATAAAATAATAAAAAATACAACGTATATAATGAAACAGATTATTTTGACACTGACTGCACTGATTGCCACTGCCACGTTTGCACAAGAGCAAACTGCACAAGGCACTACAAACGAAATGCAGCTCAGCCTAAAAGATGCTGTAAGTAGCGCATTATCTTATAGTAAACAGTTGCAAACATCACAACACGACGTTCAACTCTACAAGGAAAAAATCAGAGAAACAAGGGCTACAGGATTACCTCAAGTGAGCGCTTCGCTTACGGGTACAACCTACTTTGGCAAAGAGATGAATTTTAGCGGAATGGCTATCAAGATGCAAAACTCTCTTACGCTATCGGCTACAGCTTCATACACCCTCAGCCTGCAGCAATTGGCTTCGGTGAAAGTATCGAAGATTGCAGCTCAGATTTACGAAACCACCGACGAGAGCAACATCCTCGACGTGAAGGCTAACGTTACGGATACCTATTACGCTTTGCTCGTTTACAAACGCACGATAGCTATCTTGAACGAGAACCTCGCCGACATGGAGGATATTCAGAAGCATACGCAATATGCGTTCGATGCTGGTACGTGCGAACAGACCGACGTTGACCAAATTCGCGTGAATGTAGCACAGCTCAAGAATACCATAAATTCTACCGAGCGTAATTATGAAGTGACCAAGCGTCTGCTTGTGCTCCAAATGGGTTTGCCTATCTCTACTAAAATCAATCCGAGCGAAAATCTCGATGATATGATTTTGGACAGCACTGTGGCACAGATGGATTCATCGAACTTCGACATAACTAAAAATCCGAAATACAAACAGATGGCACAGAGCCTCGAGGTTAGCGAAGCAACGCTCAAAATGTACAAGCGTGCCTATCTGCCAACGCTCACCGCTCAGTATCAGTATAGCCATCCATTCAAAGGCGGCTTCATGAACTTCGACCACGTGGGCAACATCGTACTTAGCATACCTATTTTCGACGGACTTGCTAAGCAGTCGCACGTGAAGCAGACTAAGATTCAGATTGCGCAGAACGAGACAAACATGGCTTTGCTGAAAGACAACTTGATGCAAAACGAAGAACAATATCGCTTCGAACTCAACTCGGCCATCGATGCATACCTATTGCAAAAAGAGAATCTCGACGTGGCAAAACGCGTGCTCGAGAACTATCGCAATAAGTACAATCAGGGCGTACTCTCGAGCCTCGACCTCACTCAGGCCAACACCAACTATTTGCAGGCCGAAACAAGCTATGCAACAGCAAGTCTTGACCTCTTGCAGGCTCACACCAAGCTCAGTAAACTATATAACAACTTTGAATATTAATAACATAAGATACATAACCACAACATGAAGAGAAATTTCTTTCTTTCGGCCTTGGCAGCGCTAACATTGGCAAGCTGCGGTTCAAAAGAGCAGGCTGAAACCGTTGACAACCGAATTCCGGTCAGAGTAGCAACGGTGGCTGTAAGCGAAGTGCAACGCACTTTGGAGTATTCGGCCAACCTTGAAGCTAACGAACAAGTTTTTTATGCGCCAACACTTACTGGCACTCGCATAAAGAAGATTTACGTTGAGGTGGGCGACCACGTAAGAAAAGGTCAGTTGCTCGTCGAAATGGACGCATCGAGCCTTATGCAACAAGAGTTGCAATTCAAAAACGTTGAATTGGAATATAACCGCGCCGTAAAACTTATGGAGACTGGTAGCATCTCACAACAGAACTACGACGCTGCCGTTACGCAATACGAAGTAGCTAAAACCGCACTCCAGACATTGCGCGAGAACACTCGCCTCGTAGCTCCGTTCAACGGCGTAGTTACAGGTAAATATATGGAAGATGGCGAGCTCTATTCGGGTGGCGCATTCGGCGGTGCTTCTAAGCCTTCTATCATCTCGGTTGAGCAAACCAACCCAATGAAGGCATACGTATCTATTGCCGAGAATTACTATACCGAAGTGAAGAAAGGCATGGCAGTAGAACTCAGCAGCGAGGTTTACCGCAACCGCACCTTCGAAGGCAAGGTAAACATTGTTTATCCTACCATCGATGCATCGAGCCGCACATTCAAGTGCGAACTTCTCTTCAACAATGCCGACGAAGCTCTTAAGCCTGGTATGTATGGCACAATCAAAGTCAACGTTGGTCAGGCAAAAACTATCGTTATTCCTTCTATTGCAGTGCTCAAGGTGCAAGGTTCAAACGACCGCTACCTATTTATTGTCCGCGACGGCAAGGCAGTGCGTGTGAGTGTTAAGGTAACCAATCGCTACGAAGACAAAGTTGAGGTTGAAGCCCTCGACAACAAACTTGGCGAAGGCGACAAACTTGTTGTAGTTGGTCAGGCTCGTCTTGTTGATGGTAGCGAAGTAAAAATCGTAGAAAACTAAGAGTAGTT